>NZ_JBLZRT010000012.1:0-183533 GCF_048564745.1 Microcystis sp. | reverse complement strand
CCCATTTCTCCATTTTTTTGCTTACCTCCACCTTGATTCCTTCTTTCAAAACTATACCTATCAATCGTTTCCCCTTTTTTTAAGTTTCTTCTCTTTTTGTTAAGAAAGATCCGACTAATGGATAGCCTTATCAAGGGGGGCGGGGGGGATCGAACCTAAAATCCATTTTTAATTTAATTATAACCAGCTACTTAGAGTTATCGTTGATAAAACAGGAGTTAGTCTATGGTTTTTGGCTGACAGATGCTAGGAAGGTTGAATAGCCAGAGTATTTAGTAACATTTGATAGACAATACCCAAAGAAATTGATTAGGAAAATCTATGCTTAAGAAAAAGGATCATGACGGCCTTTCCCATAAAGATGAAGTGTAACCTAATTTGGTGTTAACGACCGACGACTGACCCGCCAAAACAAAAACTTCCTATCTCATCATTAAGATAAGCTGCCCGCCTATTTAAATTGCTTGTTGAGATGAGGCACTGTGGCACTCTTGCAACAGTAAAAGGATTGGGAGAGATTGACCTAATCTAAGGATAGGGGGTTAAAATACGTCTTAGCTTAATGACAGACAATAGCTTGTTAGAGCTATAATCAGGGTTTTATGCCTATAAAAGTCCCTGTTTACTTAATAAAGAAAATTTGACAGACTTATATAATAATGCTTGCTAGTGAAGCTTCTCGATAATTGATTCCCCATGACTTGGTTATATAAAACCCCCGGTATTCCCGATGAATTGTTTGAACGTTTGCCCGGGATTCCCCTGAGTAAACGCGAGGTGAGATTATTGATGATTTCCGCTTTGCGGTTAGGTGATGGGGGGGTTTTCTGGGATATAGGGGCAGGAACCGGCACTATTCCCGTTGAAATTGGCTTATTATGCCCCAATAGTCCGATTATTGCTATTGAAAGGGATGAAGAAGTGGCCAGTTTAATCCGGCGTAATTGCGATCGCTTTGGGGTAAAAAATGTCACCGTTTTTGAAGGCAGCGCGCCCGATTGTCTGCCCAATATATCCCTCGCCCCCGATCGCGTCTGTATCGAGGGCGGCAAACCGATTAAATCGGTCCTGCAAGAAGTGTGGCAATACCTGAAACCCAACGGCCGCATCGTGGCTACGGCCAATAATTTAGAAACCCTCTATCAATTTTCCGAAGGCTTTTCTAATTTACAGGCCCGTAATATCGAGATTGTCCAAGCGGCAGTAAATCGCCTAGAAACTAGGGGTATTCACCAAGTTTTTGCCGCCGTTGATCCCATGTTTATCCTGAGCGGCGATAAACTTTAATTGTGGATAACCTTCCATAAAGTTTTCTTAATCTATATAATTATGACAATGCCGCCTAATTTCTCTGGATTAACCATGCCTTGGCCACGCATTGTCAGCGCTATTTTTGCTATTGCCTTCGCACTGGGAATTATTATCGTTGGGGGTTGGTATTTCACCCTCGGCATCGGTGTTATCGTCTTTTTGGGACAATTAGAGTATTTTCGCTTAGTTCGCGCTAAAGGCATTGAACCGGCCGCTAAAACCACTCTCGTAGTTTCCCAATTATTACTACTGACGGCAACTATGGCAGCCCCCCTCACCGATGCCATGTTTCCCCTGGCTGGGGCGCTAATTTGTTTTTATCTGCTCTTTCAGCCTAAAATGGCGACAATTGCCGACATTTCCACCTCAATTCTCGGTCTGTTTTACGGTGGTTACTTACCCAGTTATTGGATTCGTTTACGGGTCGGTTTTTCTCCCGAAAGTGGTCCCGTGGCTATGGCCAGTAACTTACCCCTGATGGGATATTGGCCGGAATCGTGGATGGAACCGAAATTATTCCCGGCCGCTTTGACGGTGACTTTTCTAGCTTTCGGTTGCATTTGGGCTGCCGATATTGGAGCTTATATCATGGGAAAATGGTTAGGAAAAACCAGTTTATCGCTGATTAGTCCCAAAAAAACCGTGGAAGGTTCCTTTTTTGGCATTTTAGGCAGTATAGCGGTGGCCGAGGTGGGTGCTTGGTATTTAGATTGGCCCTATTGGCAGCTGACGGGCCTATTTTTGGGCTTATTAATTGGTATTGTCAGTTTATTGGGTGATTTGACCGAATCGATGATGAAACGCGATGCTGGGGTCAAGGATTCCGGCCAGTTAATCCCCGGTCACGGTGGTATACTCGATCGCACTGATAGTTATGTCTTCACCGCTCCCCTAGTATATTATTTCGTCACTTTACTGCTGCCCTTGTTGCGTTAGTAATTTGTATCTTCTCCAAGTGCTAGATTAAAGATTAAACCCAAATTTGCGATTATGTCAGGAGTCGTCTATCCCCGGGGTAAAGTTTATCTTCTCGGTGCGGGAATCGGTCAGAGCAGTTTTCTCACCCTGCAAGCGCGAGCAATTTTAGCCACGGCCGAGGTTTTGCTGTACGATGCCCTAGTGGATAGTCAAATCTTCTCCCTAGTGCCGAAAACCTGTGTTTTAGTCGATGTAGGCAAACGGGGAGGACAACCCGGGGCCGATCAGAATCAGATTAATCGGATACTGGTTAATTATTGTCAAGAGGGAAAACGAGTTATTCGGCTTAAAAGTGGTGATCCAGGAGTTTTTGGGCGAGTATATCCTGAAATGTTGGCCCTAAAGCAGGCAGGCTGTGATTTTGAACTGATAACCGGTATTTCCTCCGCTTTAGCCGCTCCTTTATTGGCCGGAATTCCCCTGACCGAAAAGGATATTAGTCGCTGTTTTGCGGTCTTGAGCGCTCACGATCCCGAGTCTCTCGATTGGTCAGCCTTAGCTAAAATTGATACACTTGTGCTATTGATGGCCGGTCAGTCTTTAGGGCAAATTATCGAGAAATTATACCAAAATGGGCGGAATATTCACGACTCGATCGCTATTATCCGCCAGGCGGGACGCAAGGATCAACAAATTTGGCGCGGCACTTTAGAAAATATTCTCGCTCAAACCGCCGGGGTGTCCCTCTCACCCTCTATTATGGTCATTGGTCAAGTTGTGGATCTGGCGATTATGTCCTCTCCCCCACCCCTAGGCGGTAAAACTATTGTTATTACCCGTGCCGCCGAGCAAACAAGTCAATTTAGCGAAATTTTGCAAAATCAAGGCGCAGAAGTCCTAGAAATGCCCGCTTTAGAGATTCGTCCCCCCGACCGTTGGCAAGGTTTAGACGATGCCATCGCTCAGTTAAAAGAGTTTGATTGGCTGATTTTAACTTCTGCCAATGCTGTTAATTTTTTCTTTGATCGCTTGACATTTTGGGGAAAAGATGCTAGGGCTTTAGCGACTGTAAAAATCGCCGTGGTGGGCAAAAAAACCAGCCAAGTTTTGCACTCACGGGGATTAAAAGCGGATTTTATCCCGGGGGATTTTGTCGCCGATGCTTTGGTAAACGAGTTTCCCGACCCGATTAAGGGGCAAAAATTCCTCTTTCCTCGCGTGGAAACGGGAGGGAGGGAGATATTAGTTAAGGAATTAACGGCCAAAGCTGGTCAGGTGACGGAAGTGGCCGCATATTATTCCGGATGTCCCGCACGCATGGATAGTGGCATCTGGGAAGCCTTTCGAGATGGGAAAGTCGATATAGTCACCTTTGCCAGTTCCAAAACCGTCCAGAATTTTTATCGGTTATTGCAACAAGAAACGGCAGAATTATCGGTTAATTCCCTCTTAGAAAAAGTTTGTCTGGCTTCTATCGGTCCGCAAACTTCAAAAACCTGTCAAGAGTTATTTGGTCGTGTTGATATCGAAGCGCGAGAATATACCCTAGAAGGGTTGACTAGCGCTTTAATCGAGTGGAGTAATACCTGACATTCTCATCGCCGTATTTGCGGCGGCCCGGATTGGGAGGATCAAAGCCCCTTATCAAGAAGGATCAAAGCCCCTTATCAAGAAGGATCAAAGCCCCCCTTATCAAGGGGGGTTGGGGGGATCAAAGCCCCTTATCAAAGAGGATCAAAGCCCCCCTTATCAAGGGGGGTTGGGGGGATCAAACTTCCAATTACTCCACAAACTCCCTCAAAATTACTCAAAACTTCTTGATTAGTAAAGCGGATTACTGTTAATCCATAACCTGATAAAATTTGGGTTCTTTCTAAGTCATAGGCTTGAGCATCTTCCCTATTATGACTATCACCATCAATTTTAATCACTAATTTTAATTCGGGGCAATAAAAGTCAACAATAAATTGATCAATCGGTCTTTGGCGATGAACTCTATATTGAAAATTGTTTAAGTATTCATACCAAAGTTTTCTTTCAGCTTTGGTCATATTTTTACGGAGTTCTTTGGCTCGTTCTACGAGTTTGGGATTGTAGGGTAGATGATGATGATTGGTTAATTCCATAAGCTTACTTTCTGGTTAGTCATGTTACCGTACTTAGCCCCCCTTATCAAGGGGGGTTGGGGGGATCAAACTTAACGTGATTGCAGTTTTATTTATTAAAAAAAGAAAGATTATTTTTCAACTAATAAGTTTAGCATATATAGCGTTTTCTGTTCGCACGAGGTACATTATTAATGTTGAAAAGCTTAATCAGCAAAGGTTTAACTGTGCCACCCAGGGGTGAGAACCGCTATAATATCCCTTATCAAGGAGTCGTAGGCGGGGGGATGAAACTTAAAGCGATTGCGTTTTTTTATTAAAAAATCAGGTGTTATTGTTGATAAGTTTTGCTGTTAGCAGGGGAATTTTGGGGGGCAGTTTTGAGGTTTGATCCCCCCAACCCCCCTTGATAAGGGGGGCTTTTTACTGGTTGAATTTAATCCCCCCAACCCCCCTTGATAAGGGGGGCTTTTTACTGGTTGAATTTGATCCCCCCAACCCCCCTTGATAAGGGGGGCTTTTTACTGGTTGAATTTGATCCCCCCAACCCCCCTTGATAAGGGGGGCTTTTTACTGGTTGAATTTGATCCCCCCAACCCCCCTTGATAAGGGGGGCTTTTTACTGGTTTAAGATGTATAAGTCTGTGATATATTACAGGTTACAAGTCTCTGCGCGAGAAAATAAATTTACTCTTCTCCTCAATCTATTAAATCTTTGTGTATCAAATAATTCTTCTGTAATAAATCCTATTTTAGGTAAATAGGATGTAGGTAGGTGTGCGTGTTTACTACTGTTTAATAAAAAAGTTAGCTCATCATAGCTCAACCAGTCTCCTCTCCTGCGCCAACCCACTTGGTTGGCAAATTTTTTATACACATCCCAATTATACTTCCCTGGGACACCACCGCAATCCAGCCAGACTTTTTTCTGCACAGAAAAGCCAAATTTGCCGCCGCTATTATCTACCCAGAGCTTATCAATCGTGCGTAACTCTTCACAGGGAAAGTTGTTAATGCTTTCTTCATCTAGCCAACCTTCATCTTCCCTTTTAGCAATTAACAACATTAACCGCATCGTTTCCTCATCGGCTTCGCGCCATTGGCCATTTTTCAGAAAGGTTTCTAGTTGGGTAAAGAGAGAAGTCTGTCGTTTTTGTTCTAAAAATTCCAAACCTCGACGTTTTTTAACAGGTAATTCTCGATAACATCGCTCCGCTAATCCCTGAGCTTTAGGATTATCTTCTTTATTATAAAAATGAACAATAAAATCAGTCGGATTAGTCAATAAAGTGGCATACATAATGCAAGCCTCGTACCAGAGATTTTGTTCCCAATTTTCCTTGAGTAAATTTTCTTGCTTTAACCGTTTAACTTCCAAAGCGATTAAATAAGACTGAAAAAGATTATGGGCAAACTCATAGTATTCATCTTTTTTCAAAATTAACTCGCTCACATGAATTAACCGCTCTACAAAATCCTTAGCCGAAGTGCTTTCAGGATAACCCAATTCCTGAATAAAATTTTGTGTAGAACTCAGTAATTCTGAATATTCAATCGTGGTTGTATTTCCCATTTTCAGGGCTAACTGTTGCAATACCAGTTGACGATGATTTTCCTCATTGTTATCTAAAATCATATCAATGCCCCTAGCTTGAGGGCGAGTGATCAATTGCAGATCAAAAATTCGGCGAAATAAATCCACTCGTTGCTGAGGTAATTTTTGTCCCGAGCCAAAGTTTGCCCGATGTAACTGTACTATCATATTCAGATTTAAGGGATTTCTCGCCAAGGATAATAGAGTAGAACTTTCCCCAGAATCATCGAGAGCAAATAACTGATTAATTAAATCCTTTGCTTTATTGTCGGCAGCTTCTTGTTTTGCTTTTAAACTTCTGCTAACTCTGGTTTCCTGCTCTTGCCAGAAATACCATTTATAGACAAAATCATGAATATTTTTATCGGTAAATTCATTAATAAACACCTTTTGCCGAGGTTTATGCTCAGAGCTAAACGTTTGATAGCCTTTCGGACGAGAAGTTAAAATAAAATAGTTTTGGCGAAAATCTTGCCACTGTTTGCCAATCCATTGACTGACTTTTTCGGCATATTCGGGTTTAACTTCATCAAAACCATCAAACATCACTAACATTCGCTGACGGGTTAAATGACTTTTAGCCCAGTTCTGAGGTAAATCTAATTCTTGAGAAATATCTTGTTTAAGATGTCGCTCAATTAAGGTTGGTAAATCCAATCCTTCTGTGGTGGTAATCACTTCCTGCCATCTCCGTAAACGTAAAAAGACAGGAATTAAAAAAGGTGCATTTTGTTTCGGTTGTTTTAGAGCGTAGTTATAGGCTAAATGACGCAATAAAGTTGTTTTTCCTCGTCCACCAGGAGCCAGAATTAACAACCGTAAATTTGTCCTCTTTTTAGCCCGTCGCAATAAATCCCAAATATCATCCCCCGTACCTTTAGACTCTTCTTCTGAGCGCAGTTCTAATTGACTCAGATCCAAATTAATAAAAATTTCTTCCAGTTCTGGGGTAGAAAAACCAAAGATTGCATCTTCAATCCCTTCAATATCATCATAACGACAATCTGAATCCCGTAATTTAATTAAATATTTCCCGTCAGGATTAGCTAATTGCCAACGTATTTTTTCCAGTCCTTTGTCTAGCCAAACAAAAAAGCTTAAAGCTGTACCTTTACCATGATTTTTACCTTTGGTTCTTGCTATTTCTAAAAACCCTTGACTCCAGGCTGATCCGTAGGTAAAAAAGCCCGTGAAGATAAAGGTGACTCCCCCGACAATAATCGCCTTAACCGTGTCATGTTGACTAAGCCAAGTTAAGCCGCCTGTAATGCTACCCCCGATAATTGGAAGGGAAGGAGCGGAGGTTCGGAGTTGATGGGCAACAAAAGCAGTGATTTTTCCCGTCCAAACTTGAGCCTGTTCCTTTTCCTGGTCAAAATCTGATTCTTTTTTCTCTTCAGATTCTGATGCTTCCGGCTTTGTGGTTTTATCGTCCATAAACCCCCTTTGATCAACCTCCTCTAATTATATTAGAACTCTATTGAAGATAGATTTTGGGTTCGATCCCCCCTGCCCCCCTTGATAAGGGGGGTGTCGATCCCCCCTGCCCCCCTTGATAAGGGGGTGCCGATCCCCCCTGCCCCCCTTGATAAGGGGGTGCCGATCCCCCCTGCCCCCCTTGATAAGGGGGGTGTCTGAAAATTTTTACACCTACCTACTTAGCATCAAAATCTCTGTTTATTTTAATAATAATAAACGCTGGGGAGATAAAGTAACAGTCCAAGGCAAAGCTTGCTCCTTAATTTCTAACCATTTATCCTTATATAACTCTGCTTGGATATGAAAATCGCGGTCGTGATTGGAGGGTTGATTAAGTTTCAGATAGAGAGTCACTCGATGGGGTCCTTCAATGGCATTAGCCAACCAACAGGGAAAAGTATTAATATCGCCTAAATCTCGACCAAAAATAATTTGATGGGCGCGAATTCCCGTATAGGCTAAATAGTCGGGAATTCCGGGGATGGTGTGTAATTTAACATCCCAATCAATGGCCTCCAATTGTTGATTATTGATGATAATAGCACGGGAAAAATTTTTACAGCCAGTAATCTTGGCCAAACTAACGCTATCTGGTCGCTCGAAAATTTTCTGTTTAGAATTATTAGCAATTGCTCGCCCTTTTTCCATAACTAATAAATTCTCACATATTCGATAGGCTTCATCCATATTATGGGTAACAAAAATTGTCACGCCATCGTAATTACTTAAAGTTTTGATCATCTGACGTTCTAATTGAGCGCGTAGATGGGTATCAAGGGCAGAAAAAGGCTCATCTAATAATAAAGCTTCCGGACGACTAGCTAAAGCGCGAGCGATGGCGACCCGTTGCTGTTGTCCCCCCGATAATTGATGGGGATAACGGTTTTCCATGCCGGGTAACTGCACTAATTCCAATTGGTTGGCAATCTGCTGTTTAATAACTTTTTTAGATAAGTTTTTGGGGAGACTAAAAGCGATATTTTCTGCCACGGTGAGATGGGGAAAAAGGGCATAATTCTGCACCACAAAACCGATACGACGCTGACGACTGGGGAGATTAATTCCCTTTTCGGAATCGAAGAGAATGCGTCCATTTAAGACAATACGGCCCCTTGAGGGCGTTTCCACACCAGCCAGCGATCGCAAAATCAGGCTTTTTCCCGAACCCGAAGCCCCTAATAGTCCTAATGGCTGATTTTGGCAGTTAAAAGTGACTGAGAGGTTAAAACCGGGTAAATATTTCTCTATATCGACAAATAAGCCTATTTTATCTCTATAATGATTATTTTCAGCTTCTAAAAGGGCAAAATCGCGACCCTCCTGGGGTGGCAGCCAGTCCTCCATCTCGTTAGGTTTGCTTTCTCCCGGTCGTCCTAATTGCTGTTTGCGTTGACTTTGCCAGAGATTAACGGCGATAATCCCCGATAGGGAGATTAATATGATAATAAATACCCATATCCAAGCCTCGGTCATCTCTCCTGCTTCCACAGCGAAGAAAATCGCCATCGGGATAGTTTGAGTTTGCCCCGGAATATTACCCGCTAACATCAAAGTCGCCCCAAATTCCCCCAAAGCGCGGGCAAAAGCTAGGGTTAATCCTGCTAATACCCCAGGGAAGGAGAGGGGCAAAAGTAGGCGCCAGAATATTTTCCCTTCCGATGCCCCTAGGGTGCGGGCAACCTGTAAAAGATTAGGATCCACCTGTTCAAAAGCGCCGAGGGTGGTTTTGTACATCAGGGGAAAAGCCACCACCGTCGCGGTGATGATGGCGGCATACCAAGTAAAAACGATGCGAAAATTGAATAAGTCTAATAACTGTCCTAATGATCCGTTTTTGCCGAATAGGAGCAGTAAAATGAAGCCTAGCACCGTCGGGGGCAAGATTAAGGGCGCAACGAAAACTGCCTCGATTAGGGATTTCCACCGTCCACGATAACCTAACATCCAATAAGCGGCGGCAATACCGAGAAAAAAGATGATTATCAGGGCAATGGTGGCGGTTTTCAGGGATATCCATAGGGGCGAAAAGTCTGACATTGTTTATCTGGCTATTCCGAAGCCGAATTTTTCAAAAATGTTTTTAGCGGCTGCCCTGGTGAGATATTGGGCGAAAGTCTTGGCAGCTTGCGGGTTTTTGCTGTCTTTGATTACAGCTATCGGGTAAATAATCGGAGAATGGAGATTATTGGCAGCCGTAGCCACTACTTTTACCCGGTCGGAAATTTTGGCATCGGTGATGTAAACAATGCCTGCATCGGCGTTACCAGTCTCTACGGCGGCGAGAACATGACGGACGGAGTTGGCCAAGACCAGTTTTGGTCTTATTTGCTCTAAAATGCCGATATTTTTCAAAACTTCTTCGCTGTACTGACCGACGGGAACGCTGCGCGGTTCACCCACGGCAATTCTTTGGACATTACTGTTAGTCAGGGAAGGAAAATCGCTGATTTTTAGGGTTGAATTCTTGGGAACGATTAAAACTAGGCGATTAGTGAGCAGTTTTCTTCTGGTACTTGTATCGATTAAACCAGCTTTTGCTAAAGCGTCCATTTGCTTAGTGGCAGCCGAGAGGAAAACATCGGCTGGCGCACCTTGTGTAATTTGCTGTTGCAAAGCTCCCGACGCACCAAAGTTATAGTTAACTTTAATGTTGCCCTGGGCTTTTTCAAACCCCGGCTTGATTTCTTCTAGGGCATCTTTGAGACTAGCGGCGGCGGAAACTAGAATTGTCTGGGTTTGCGCAGTGGCGATAGTGCAGGAAAAAAAGTTTATACCCAGAGATAATAAGCAACTAAGGACAATTGAGCCGATAAAAGCCAGAAAATATCGTCTTTTCATCAAGATTGATAGCAAGCGATCGATATTTATATTTCTATCACAACCAATCCACCGCCCAAAATCTGTATCTAGGGTTTGCGGCAAAAAGTTTTTCCTAGGGTGTGGGGTGTGGGAAGTCAGGATGAGTAGGGTTGGCTGAATATCCAGCAATTCTCATTTTGAAATAAATAGAGCATTAACCCCGATTTTGGAAGGCAAAATATAGTAGAAAGTGACTATTTTTCAGGGACAGGCGATCACAAAAAAAACAACTGGTGGGACAAATTAATTATAAATACTCAAGCAATCAAAGGGATTGGCTGAGAACGAACGGGGTTAATTCGGGAAGATAGTTCTGTTTTTAGAATAGGGAATTCAAGGGAAATAAAAATTTATAATTAAGTAGTCGTGCAAAATAAATTTCCTAGTGAAGAAAGGCAAAAGGCAAAAGGCAAGGGGGGGTTAGATGTGTGTAATTAATTTTGCTTAGGTACTTATTGTCAGCTAAGGTAAAATGGGTGACAGCACGTCAAATTATTCGGCTCTTCGTTACTTGTTATGGTTCGATAGGGGGGCATAAATCGACTAAATCCTTATCTGGCAAGAGACTTAATTGATTAGTTCGCTCTAGATAAAAAACAATTGACAAAAATCGCTAAATGTCTTTCTCTATAAGAGTTTCATTCCTTATAACCCTGTACGTTGCATCAGACAAACCGAAGAACCGCAATTTACTGTTCTGATAGCCTTGGGATGATTCAGAGCTAAACCCACAGGTCAAAAATTAAATCATAAAATCCTGCTTGTTTGGCTGGAAAATCGCCCCTTTCTATCCTAGCAATAATTGATGGTAAAGCTGCAATGAAAGCAGGGCTTCTCTCTTTCGGGTGTAGACTCCAAGCTCTAGGGTTGGTGAGGTTAATCCTCAGATAATCCGTCTGTTTGAGCTTCTCAGAAACCATAATTTCCCAAGAATCTAATTTTCCCTTTCCAGTCCAGATATTTAGGGCTGTTTTCATCCCTTCTGGCCAATTTTTTACAAACTGCTGCCGATATTCATTATACCAGATGATAGGCAGGGGTAATAACTCATCAAACCGGTTACATTTGAGCAAATATAGGCGACTTCCAAAATATTTAAATTCATAAAAACCTTGAGGATTTAATTTGCCCGTATCTGATTCAGAAAACTTACCATCAGAGGTGGGCGGTCCTGTCATAGGACGGACAAACATAATCCGAGGATTTGCTTCCATCAGATCAATTCCTTCAGCAATCCATTTGTAGCCTAGCTCTTGGTACATCATCATATCGCTATCAAAATGCAGCAGATAGTCACTCTGACATTCTTCTATCTTAAAAATCGAGCCAAGGATCGGATAGCCTTTATAGTTATGAGTAGGTTTTATGGCACTGCCGAAATGTTTTAGATATAGTCGTTCTTGATACTTGGCATCGTAATTAAAATCTACAATCCGGTCAACCACCCCCTTGTGCAGCAAAGTTTGCGCACATTGGCGTAAATCTTCCATCGTACCAATACCAGGACGATCAACTTTTTCCCCACTTAAAGCAGCCGTGTCTATGGCTAACACTTTTTCTTGAAAGGGAAAATTACACATCTTAACTATATGGGGGATAGTAAGCATCATAAATGGTAAGTCGGTCCGCGCTACAAAAAACCAAAGCGAACAAGTGGGAGATGCCATTAATCTTGCCTCTAACCATTTAGATATGGGACGGGGCTTATTATAACATCTTCACAGCTTTTTTTACCCCTTTTGGCAGTTTAAACCCCACCCCAGTTCCTAGTCTTATAGAGTTAGTTGACAAGACTGGGGTTTGTGAGGTAATTTTTTAGAAGATGCCCAACTCGGACGATTTATATCTAAGTATTTTATGACTTTCCCCTTTGTCTCGATTATTATTCCTGTTTTTAATGATGTAGAGCACCTGAAAACTTGCCTAGAAGCTCTTGAGCGGCAAATATATCCTACGGACGATTGGGAGATCGTTGTTGTCGATAACGGGCCCGATGATAGCATTAAAGATTGCGTGGCTCGATTTCCTCGATCCTCTTATCTGGTAGAAAGCATCCCCACGCAATTTGCTGCCCGCAACACGGGGATTAGGGAGTGCCGGGGTGAAATCATTGCTTTTACTGATGCTGACTGCCTTCCCGATGCCCACTGGCTGAGAGAGGGGGTAGAGGAGTTGGTCAATACTCCTAATTGTGGTTTGGTTGCAGGTCATATTGAGGTTTTTCCCGAAATCGAAGGCAAGGCCAATGCGGTTGAGCTTTTTGAGATGATCACAGCTTTATCCCAAGAAGAATTAGTTACGAAGATGAAATTTGGTGCAACTGCTAATATTTTTACTTTTAAACAGATTTTTGAAACCGTAGGATTTTTCAATCTCTCTCTTCCCTCGGGGGGAGATTTAGAATGGGGACGGCGAGTCAGTAGAGCAGGTTATCAAGTAGTTTATGCGCCAAAAGCCCTAGTCAAACATCCTGCTCGCAAAACTTGGCCTTCCTTAAGGTCTAGAACCATAAGGGTCATGGGGGGATTGCATCAGATCAATTTAATCAGTTACCCCCATCGGTCTAATTTAAACCGTTTCCGGGGCTTAATCCGTGATATTTGGCGAGATTGGCCTAACCTGAACGATTTTCTGGCTATCTACAAAGATGCCAGAATTCCCAACCAAAAGGATCGGATCAAGGTGGCCTTGGTTACTTTAGCAGTAAAGTGGACGAGGATTTCTGAGAAAGTTAGACTGTTTTTAGGGGGAGGATTAAAGACGGACTACAATAGGGATTTACAAGCAGTGGGTATTAAGTCAGAAAATATCTGATGTATAGGGGTTTTCCCTCGCCTGAAGTCAGTTCTTATACCCCCTCTTTAGGAATCGGCAGAGGAATTGTTTACGTCTTATTGGGGCTTGCCAGAGCTGATAACTTTTGTTTAATTTTAATCAGGATAGTTTTAATTTTATTCTTGAATAGATTAGAATTTTTGGTAGATATTTGAGTTTGGGTGATTAAATTTTCTGCTATCCTAATCCTCAACAACTTGGCGGTATCTTCAGAGATTTTATTTTCTAGGTAACTTAGCGCATTGCCTAAGGCATCATCTTGAAAATCTGGACAAAAAATGTTAGTATTTCCTTGCACTCGACTGACGAAAATGAGCCCCTTAATATAGGCAGTTGCTAGAGTTTCTAAATCTAAATCAGATGGCACAAAGTATTGCAAGATATCTTGGAGAGTCTCCTCACTTTCTGCCGCCGCTAAAGCGACACCATAGTTAAAAAAAACGGCTCGATTACGGAGCTGATTGTAGTAAGAAATATCAATGGGGGGATAGACGTTTTCTAGCTGAATCAGGCGCGGATCTTCCCTGGTTAAGCAATCCAAAACCTGTAAGATTCCTTTTAAGACCCTGAGTCCTTGCCGACTATGAGAGCTACAATTCTGACGGTATTGAGCTAAAAAATCAGGAATATGCAGTAATTTCTGACGGGATCTGGCGAAGCGAATCCAGATATCCCAGTCTTCACCCCCCGCAGTACCATCGAAATTGAACCAGCCTACTTTTTGCAGAGACTGCGAGCGCATCATGATGCCCGCAATCCCCCCCCAAGTATTGTGTTCCAGAATATTGGGCCAGCTAGGAACTTCACTTTGGTCGAGCTGGCCTAGTATAGTCTGGCCATCTTCTGCCACCACCCAAACGTTGGAGGCAACAGCGGCTGCTTCAGGGTTTTTGCTCAAGCTTTCTACACACTTAGCCATCATTGACGGAGCCAGCAGATCATCGGCATCTAAAGTGATTAGAAATTCGCCACGGATCAAAGTGCTGCCGTTTTTCCTAGCCGCTACTTGCCCCTGTCGCTCTTGATATAAATACTTAATCCGCTGGGGATATTTCTGGGCATATTGTTGGGCTACCTGATGGGTGTTATCGGTGGAGCCATCATTGATAATAATTATCTCATGGTTTTGATAAGATTGTCTCAAAACAGATTCCACTGCTTGAGCAAGTAGGTGTCCATGCTGATAACAGGGAATTAATACAGAAACTTTGCCAAGCTCAAAAGGGGAATCGTTCTCTAGCATATCTTGCACTTATAGGGGTTTAATCTCGGGTTTGCGTGATAAACCTTTGAGTTTTTTGCTTAGCCTACTTTTCCAAGTGCGGAAAATTGTTGTCAGGTGATCGCGGATCACATATTGCCAGCGCCAGGGCCAAGATAAATTCTTCAGCCTGTACTTAAGAAACAGATCGCGATTGGGCATATTTGGCCCGTGACCAAAGCCTGCCCAGTGGGTATATAGTATTCTTTTCCCATTTACCTTGTGAGTATTATCGGCAAACTCTATCTTGAATTTTGCCCACTCGGAGCCTAGATCGGGGATAGCCTCAGTAATGGCTTGGGTTTTCAGCCCCTTAATATCCACACAGTAGTTGACAAAGGGCTGGACAATACAATGGTCGGCAAAATGCTGTCTGATTGTGGCTGCTTGTTCAGCCAACTCTTGAATATCATCTAGGCTAAAAGCCCCCCGGGAAGAGATAAAAGAGCCTGCGTTGAAACCGTTTGCCCTATACTCTCGGATCATTTTATCTCTAAACTCCCCCTCTTTATAGACCTGATCGAATATACCTCTATAGTAGTACATAAATTCGACTTCAGAGTTGATATAGGTTCGGAACAGCTCTTGTAAGCTATCTAAAACAATAATGTCAGAATCTAGAAAGATAAAATGCTCTAGGGGTCCCCAGAAGATGGAAAAAATACGAAATCTGTGATTATGTATATCCTCGATACCCCTTACTTTTGCTCCCACTCCATCTAATAGCTCCAAGTTTATATCGCGATAAAAATTGAAATTGTATTTCTGAGAAATTTTACTGAGTTGGGATATATTATCATTAAAAGGTATAATATACAGAGGGCATTCAGGATCATAAGTCCTGAGACTTTCTAAGAAAGGAATCATCCATTCCAAAACCTGATCATTAGCTAAACAGTATATACCTACTTGTCCAAGCGTCTTCATGGGTAAGATTTATCAACGAGTTTACGCTATTCTACTAAGGGAAACTTTTCTTGTCAATGTCAGGGGAAAGGAAAATCCTGAACGCTTACGGCCAAGTAAATTGTGGCCAGGGCTACAAGTCCGTCAAGATACAAAGTTAGTATTTTGTTCCTTCCCTGTTCCCTCCTTTCAAGCCACGAGGACTCTAAGGACAGGCAAGATTTCAACCTAATTCGTTGCTAGGTCTTGCCGGAGCCGGTCTCTAAATCGGTTAACTGTGATATAAGTATTTTTAGATGCGAGCATGAGAAACTTATGAGCAACGGAATCTGTACTTTGGCTAATGATCGGGTTTACGATCAGCTAGTGGCTTTGCTGAATAGCATTGAGGCGAATGGGGGAAAAGACTTACCAGTCTGTGTCTACCCCTACGATGACCAAACCGAGGAAATTGCCAAGTTAATCGCTCAACGCCCCCAAGTTGAACTGTATCGCGAGCGGGAGTCGATGGAGAGGTGGGATAATTTTGCCAAGGCAGCCTGGGATTCCCATCCTACTGCCCGCCTCAGGTGGCAGCAAGCGGGAAGCAATGGCTATCATCGTTTTGGTACCCATCGTCGCTACTGTGCCTTTGACGGACCCTTTGACCGATTCCTCTATATGGATGCGGATACCTTACTTTTGTCTCCCATAGACTATTTCTGGGAAAAGCTAGACGATTATGATTGTGTTGTCTACGACTATCAGTATAAAGATACCTCCCACGTCTATGAAGTTAGTTCGCCAAAGTTACTGAAAATATTCTCCGAAGAACGGATCAAAAAAGAGATTTTCTGTTCAGGAATCTATGCTTCTAAAAAAAACTTATTTGAGGAAGAAAAGAGAAATTGGATTTTGGAACAATTCCGTTCAGGAGAGTCAGAGGTTATTTATCCCATGGCCCCAGATCAGACCCTTCTCAACTATATGATGATGAGAACAGGTACTTCTATATACAATTATGCTTTGAATACTCCTCCAGAAAAGAGAGTAGGTAACTGCGTTACCGATCCCAAATTTGTCGAAAAAGATAATTTACTGTATGACAAAGGATATAGGTTGATTTACCTTCATTATATTGGGATTTCCAGCAGTTTATTTACTAGATGTTGCCAGGGAGAAAATATAGATTTTCCCTATCGTAGTTTATTTTTATATTATCGCTATCTCTACGAACCTGAAAATTATCCTCAATTTAAATCCAGTCCCGTGTGGTACAATCAACCTAAAAGTTTAGGAAAAAGAATGAAGGAAAAATTACAGAGAATAGCCCGTAAAGTTTTTTCTAACTAATAATAAGGGGTTAACTTGTGACAGAAAAAATAGTAGGTATGCTCAGCAGCTATCCCAATTTAAATCAGGGAGATTGGCTATGGAAACAAACTCCTTATCCAATGGGAGTTTGGGGTAATATTTCCCTACAAGCTAACGCTCCTGAGCCAGATTACTTGTTGCTTTATCAGTTTGATTTTCCGCAACCAAAGAAAGAGCAAGACGGCTGGAAAAATTGGCTCAAAAAACCAGCAAAGCCACAGCTGGCACTTCCATCTATTTTGGGGAGAGTTCCCAAGGAACGCATTATCTATCTCTTAAGAGAACCGCCCTTACCGGAAGTGTTATCGACCAATATGGAAAATTACCGCATCGCCAGCGAGTATTGTGGCTATGTATCAGGTCCGGATGATTACGCACCTCAACCATACTATATGCCTGCCGACTGGCACATAAGCAACAGCTTTCGGGATCTGGCCGATTTGCCCTGTCCGGAAAAAATTCGCCTCTGCTCTTGGATTACCTCTGGAACTACCCGCACAGCCAATCATCGCCACCGTTTGGCCTTTATGCAGCTAATCAAAGATAACGAACTTCCTTTCGATTTTTATGGGCGAGGTTTGCCGGACTGGACGGGTTCGAGAGGCTCGGTACAAAATAAATGGAATGTCCTAGCTCCCTACTACTACAATCTAGCCATAGAAAACTACGCACAGAGCAGGTGGTATATCAGCGAAAAGCTCTGGGACCCGCTATTAGCTTGGTGTTTACCTATTTATTACGGTGGAGCGGATGCAGAGAAACTATTGCCACCGAAAAGTTTCTTACGCCTGCCCAGTTTGGATCAAAAAGGAGTTGATTATTTGCGAGAGGTCACTTCTAGTTTGGATGCTTGGCACGAAGCGAAAGAAGCGATCGCCGAAGCGAGACAAGTTATCCTGTATGAGCTGAATCTACTTAACTGGCTCTCTAATTTCGTGGTATCCTAAATGCCAATGGTTCTCTTGGGTTCTGCTGGCAAATCGGGCGTTGCTGAGTTGAGATATGAATCTTCTCTTGTGGGATTTTTAAAACCTAGACCCAAACTAACTTTTGGATACGATGCACAGTTGGCATTCATACCTTCATTCAGCAACCCCAATCGTTCTATATGATACCTATTAGCCGCAACCATGAATGCTCCTAAATCAGGACGAAAACCGGGACGGTAGGGACAGAATCTATTTTGTCGAGTACAGGATAAACAAGAGAGCCAAGCAATTGTTAAAACAACTCTTTCGTATATTGGTGGTTAAAAAATGCTGAAAAAAACTATTGGAGTCTATATGCCCTATTTTATGGGAGGAGGTGCTGAAGCTGTGGCTCTCTGGATACTAGAAGCCTTAAAAGAAAAATATGACTTAACTCTTTTCACCTTTTACTATCCAGACTGGGAAAAGCTAAATAAGTTGTATGAAACATCCCTCAGTCCCAAGGAAGTTAACGTTGTTTCCGTATTACCAAAAAGTTGGCAAGGCATCTCAGAGTTTCTCATCAGTAATAATCCTCATTTTCGTCAGATATCCATTCATTTAAGCCTGCGTTATTTAAAAGAAAGAGCCAAAAATTA
This sequence comes from Microcystis sp., assembly GCF_048564745.1. Taxonomy (NCBI): domain Bacteria; kingdom Bacillati; phylum Cyanobacteriota; class Cyanophyceae; order Chroococcales; family Microcystaceae; genus Microcystis; species Microcystis sp. The sequence goes on along the minus strand of NZ_JBLZRT010000012.1, from coordinate 165,345 downwards.
TTCCTTGGTGCTATCAGCTTGTAATGCGGCCGATCTAGGCGTACCAGGAATCCAATATATCCATTGGGTTAAAGTCCTTGAAGGTGGTAAAATACACCAGAATATGCCCTACCTAAATATCTCCAATTTTTCTGTAGATAACCTCAAAAAGAATCTATCTATTTCTAACTCTTTTGATGTAGCCAAAGCAGTCAAGGAAGTTTACGGGCTTGATAGTACCGTTATCTATCCTCCAGTGGTGATTCCTGTTAAGGATATTGCTCGGGAGCAAAAAGAGAATGCTTTTGTAATTAGCGGTAGGTTAACAGTAGATAAAAGTACAGATTTCGGCATTAAAGTCTTAAAAGCAGTGCGGGAGAGAGGATTTTCCATCAAACTCCATATAACTGGGGGCGCTGGGGGAGCTTTTAATAAAAAGTATCAACACTATATTGAACAATTGGTAGCTGAAAATTCCGACTGGATTCAACTGTATAAGGATCTTCCCTATGCAGATTATTGTAATATACTGTACAAATGTAGGTATGGTATCCATCCCAAGAAAGACCAGTTTGGTATCTCCGTAGCCGAAATGGTGAGAGCAGATATCATTCCCTTTGTACAGAAAATAGGAGGTCAAACTGAAATCGTCGGTAAGCACAATACAGAATTGCAATTTAACAGTATGGAAGAAGCAGTAGAAAAGATTATTGCAGTAATTAGTAATGAAAAGAAACAGGAAGAGCTTTTAATGTCCCTCTCCCATCAAAAGTCTCTTTTTTCATCAGAGAAATTTCAAAGGGAAATCAGTCAATTTGTGGATAATTATTTCTCTGACAACGTTTCCGAAACCTAGGCAAGAGATTCTAACGCTTGCACATATATATTATGTGGCTACATCATCCCAAGTCCACAGGCGTTTCGTCGGGATCATCTCACTGGTGCAATGATTATTAATGCTTAGGGCTGTCAAAAACTATAAAACCTTGAACTTTAAACACCAACTAAGTTGAGACCCGTAGTTTTTCCTCCTCTATTTTAAGATGAGTTTTGCCCCATAAGTGATCGGCCAAAACGAGAGGCGCGCTATATTGATCACTATCCTAAAATGGAAGCAGGGGATTTTTGCTTGAATCTATGACTGTAACACTGCTCGCACCACCGGCTGAAATAATTCACCTGTCCGGGATTAGCTGGAAAACCTACGAAACGCTGCTCGCAGAAATGAGCAATCGCCGTCTCCGGCTGACCTACAATCGTGGCAATTTAGAAATCATGGCTCCTTCGACCGGACACGAAAGATTCAAGAAAGTGGCGGGGCGATTTGTTGAGACAATGGCTGAAGAATCAGCAGTCTCGATTTATCCCCTCGGTTCTACCACCTTTAAACGCCCTCAATTAAGCGGTGCAGAACCGGATGAATGTTTTTACATTGATAATATTGAGGCGGTTCGGGGAAAAAAGCGACTGGACTTAAATGAAGACCCGGCACCGGATTTAGTCATAGAAATTGATGTCACCAGCAGTTCTCAAAATCGCCTTCAGGTTTATGCAGATCTAGGCGTGGCAGAGGTTTGGGTTTATAATGGGGAATCTCTGGTTATCCAACAATTACAAAATGGCACTTATATCACCTCCCCAACCAGTCAGTTTTTTCCTAATTTACCCATCTTAGAAATTGCTATATTTTTACAACAAGCTGGCCAGACAGATTACCTAGAGTTAGTAAAAGCATTTCGGAATTGGGTAAGAAGTCAGCTGAAAAAATAAATCTGAACCGGAGTCTCAAAAATGGAAATTAACAAGTTTCCCCTTTTGGGTCGTCGGTCGTCAATACCAAATCAGGTTACACCTCATCGACCCGAAGGTTAATGCGGATGGAGGGACTCGAACCCACACATCGAAAAGATACTAGAACCTAAATCTAGCGCGTCTACCAATTCCGCCACATCCGCAAATATGTCACCTTACCCTATCATAGCATAAGATACTATAGGAAAGATAAAATTTTTTATTCTTAATAATTTTATGCTCTTAGGTTTTGTCTTTCAGTCTCCCGGCCCCGTCCTCTGGGAGATCGGACCAATTTCGGTGCGCTGGTATGGATTTCTCATCGCTATGGCGGTATTATTGGGTGTCACCCTCTCCCAGTACCTCGCCCAAAAAAGAGCGATCAATCCCGATTTAATCGCTGATTTGGCCATTTGGTTAGTAGTGGGGGCCATACCTGCAGCCCGTCTGTACTATGTTCTCTTTCAGTGGCAAGAATACGCGCAAAATCCTGCTGATATTATCGCCATTTGGAAGGGAGGTATCGCCATTCACGGGGCAATTATCGGGGGTTTGCTGGCGGCCCTAATCTTTGCTCGCATTAATCGGGTTTCTCTTTGGCAATTACTCGATCTGGTGGCACCTTCAGTTATTATCGGTCAAGCGATCGGACGTTGGGGTAACTTTTTTAATTCGGAAGCTTTTGGCAGTCCGACTAATTTACCTTGGAAGTTGTTTATTCCTCCGGCTAGTCGTCCTTTAGAATATATCACCGTCGATTATTTTCACCCCACCTTTCTCTACGAATCTCTCTGGAATCTAGCAGTTTTTGCCCTACTTATCTATCTATTTTTCTGGGGGTTAAAACACCCTAGTAAATTAAAAATTGGCACCCTTACCCTAGTCTATTTTATCGCCTACAGTCTAGGTAGATTCTGGATCGAGGGACTACGCACCGATAGTTTAATGTTTGGGCTTTTGAAAATGGCGCAAATAATTAGTTTAGGAGCGATCGCTGTCGGTCTTTTCGGTTTATTCTGGTTATATAAACTGCAGCGTCCTTTACCGGATGTGGTGGCGACCGTCAGTTATAATCAAAAGTTACCCTAGCTAACCCCGACTATGGATCTAGTAACAATTTTTCAACAGGTTTTAAACGGTTTATCGATCGGTAGTGTCTATGCTATTTTTGCCCTCGGTTACACTTTGATTTTTTCCATTCTAGGAATTATCAATTTTGCCCATGGCGCAATTTTTACCCTCGGTGCCTATTTTACCTACGCTCTAGCGGGGGGAGTTTTCGGTTTTAATGGTTTATTAGCTAATGCCAAATTACCCTTTTCCCTGCCCTTTTTTTTGGCACTCTTGCTAGGCTGTATCCTTTCAGGTTTCACCTCGGTTCTTCTGGAAAGATTGGCCTTTAAACCCCTCCGGGTACGGGGTTCCGATTCTCTCTTAACTCTGGTTTCTAGCCTAGGGGCAGCCGTGGTGATTGTCAATGTCATTCAATACTTATTCGGGGCAGAAATTTATACTTTTCCCGATAGTATTTATGGCAATCTTCCCCCCGCAATTAATTTTGGTACAGCTGATCGCCCCGTGGCAATTCGCACAATTCAGATTATTATTTTTCTGGTTTCAGCAGTTATGGTGGCTTTGCTAACTTATTGGGTTAATTTCACCAAAATGGGCAAAGCTTTACAAGCGGTAGCTGAAGATGTCACCACGGCCAGTTTGTTGGGGATCAATCCCGAAAAATTTATCGTGATTACCTTTTTTATTAGTGGTGCCTTGGCAGGTTTAGCAGGAACTTTAGTCGGTTCTAGTGTTAGTATCGCTGGCCCCTATTTCGGTATTGCTTTCGGATTAAAAGGTTTAGGAGTGATCGTTTTAGGGGGATTGGGAAGTATCCCCGGAGCAGTAATCGGTGGTTTATTATTGGGTATTGCCGAAGCTTTTGTTCCCGCAGAATATTCCGGTTATCGAGAGGCGATCGCTTTTGCTATTCTCTTTATTATGTTGTTAGTTCGTCCCCAGGGTTTACTAGGCAGAAAGTTAATTCAAAAAGTCTAATTCGGTTTAATTAGCCCCGAGAAAAACTGTTTTTCCCGACAAGGAAGATTGATAGGCAGCGTATGCCACTTCTAGGGCATAAAGACTGGCTTGGGGAGTAACATAGAGATGAACCCGATCGAACAGATAATCTAGCACCATTGCGGTATCTTTGGCAAAAAGACCGCGACGGGTTTCCACTTCTAAAGCTTGGCTACCTTCACTATTAATTAACTGCCCTTTTTCCCCTTCAAAAATTAAGCTGCCCCCCTCCCCATGAATAGTGAAAGTTCGCTCATTTTGCCAAAAAACTTCGCCTTTGCCGTAGGTAACTTCAGCAATTAAGCCATTTTTAAATAATAACTGCGCCTCACACAAACAGGCTAGAAAATAATCGGATTCTGGAGCATTCCAATAACGACAATGACAGGATACGGACTCCACTTCCCCAAATAAATTAGTAAAGCGATGGATACGAGAAAGGGCAGCGATCAAAGGAAAACCGAATAAATCCCGATGAAATGTCCAGCGCCGGAGTGCTGGTCTGCCGGGGACGATCGTGGTATAACGGGCTAGGTGGATATTGCCGAGGCTGGCTAAATACTGCTGTTGGGTTTGATGCAGTCCCCCCAAAAGTTCAATATGTTCGACGTGCAGTAATTTGTTCTCGGTTTCGGCTAAGGTGATTAATTCTGCTGCCGCTGCCGGGTGAAAAGCCAGAGGATACTCGACGATAACGTGCTTGCCAGATTTTAAGGCAGTACGGGCGATCGAGGCATGGGCCTGATTAACGTTGGCAATGACAATCAGATCGAGATCGGGATGGCTGGCCAGGCTTACTGCCGAATCTAGGGCAGAAATTTGGTACTTTTGCGAGAAATTAGCGATCGATTCGGGACTATTACCACTAAAATACAGAAGCTGGGCGCGATCATCCGCTTGCAAGCTTTCAGCGCGACGTTGAGCGGCGAACCCTGTGCCAACTATACCAATTTTCAGGGGACGATGAGAAGTCATCAGGGGCATTCTGGCGACATTAATTATTGGGAAGTGGGGTGCGGGGTGTGGGGTGCGGGGTGTGGGGAGATAGGGGAATTTCAACTAATACCCCAAAACCCTAAAACCCCAACTCTCAACTCGTGAATACTTTCTACAGCAATTCTGCCTTTCCCAGCTTTATCTTGGCAATCAACTCATCTATTATCTCAAAAATAGCGCCCGAAAAGATGTGGGAGGGTGAATTCATATTTTTAATGGGCAACGCCAATTTTTTGCTCCTGTTTAGGCCCCGGATATTCTAAACCGCCATCGGTTGTCGGGGAGCATGACGACTAGGGGAGACCACCACGGGAGTTGGCGACACTGCACAGGTTAATTCTAGAGACTGTTCTAAACTAACCACCCGATTGAGTTGTTGCCATTCAGTGCTAAAAGGAGGCATCGCTAGAGCGCAGGCTTTCCAATGAGCTTCGACAGGAACATCTAGTTGTTGACAAGTGCCACCGCGCCGACCTTGGGTTTGATAGTATCGGCAGTATCGACAGGAAGAAGTAAGAAAGTTTGCGGCTTGCATGGTTTGGCTTTAAAAGGAAGATGATTATAGGGAACTCAAGGGATGACTCTCTTTTCGCTCTGTGTAATATTGTCCTACCCTGTGCCAAGGGGATTTTCCTGACTACCACAGCTAGGACTGATACGCCATATAGTTTTTAGTGATCCCCAAAAAAAATTTTGTTTTTAGAATCTTTTAATAGTTACTTTGCAAAAAGCAGCACTGTCTCAAAACAGAGGAGTTAAACTCAGTTGTGGCCGAGGTTATTGGGTCTAGTATCAGCAATAACAGAACGGGGATCAAGCCTTAGCCGAATAGAATTGATGAATACAGGTTCAATTAAGACAGAAAAGATCGGCCAATTGATTCCCGACTCAAAACCACTCTTTCCACAATACTATAAAAAAATTGAATCTTTTACCCCGCCCGACTGGGCAAAACAAAAAGCACAACATTGCCAACGCTCAAGCTCTCCGGAGGGACTGGGAGACTGACAACGAGGACAAATTGGCCAGGATCGGGTTCTATGACGTATTTTCTGGCTCCAACTCTCTAAACCGTCCGGTTGCTGGGGATTTTCTGGCGGTTTTTCTGGGGTGACATAACTAGGATGATCTTTAAGGGAATTAGGCGCGATCGCTTCTAGAGGAATTAACTGACTATCCTGCTGCCAACGGGCGGCAGAAAAGCGGATATCGCTCAGGGGAGTCTCTAACTGACTATTAAGCCGTTTTAATAAGCCATAGCGTTGTAAAGACAATTCCTGTGCTAAAGCGGCGCTACTGGTGGCCACCGATAAAACCCCGCGATTGAGGGAAAAAGGCCGGGTTTGCTCCAGCAGACGGGGATTAATAATTTTTGGCCATAATTGCAGCACTTGCTCATAGTGGCGATATTCTTCCCAACCCGCCTGTTGAGTGATAGCCGCCAAAATCTTGTCAAGAGAATGTAAAGACATCTGGAAAATCTAGAGAGTACCACGTTAGACTAGGACGAAAAAAACCCCTAACTTTTTAGCATAACCTTTAATACCCTCATGAAATCCGATCGATCCCCATCCTCCCAAGATTTGCCTCTCTCGATCGTCCATCAACCCAGTTCAGCCATCGATCCCGCTCCGCAACCAGAATACCTAGAAGCTGCTGTCATTAACGTCTATCCCCCAGCTAAAGATATCTTTTTTACCCCTTGGGGTATCCGGGCAATGGTGATCTTTTTGATTGCTAATAGTCTCCTTAGTCTCAATCAATGGTTAACCAGCACCACCCCCACGCCGAGGAAAGCTGAGAATTCCCCCCGCGAGCCGCACCAAAATAACTCCCGCCACCTCGATCGATTGATAGCGATCGCTCGTCCAGTACAGAAAACTCCTCAAACCAGTCCGATCGCTAATATTCCCGCTCCTCCCGTTAAAACTAGCCCGATAACTAACATTCCCGCCCCACCAGTGGTTCAGAGTCCCCCCAGAGCTAGAAATCTGACTAACGCCCTCTTACCCCCGAATCCGCCGCCCTCCCTGATGCCGGCCCATCAATTGCCCGTCAGTAAGATCAAGCAATCTTTACCCGTCGCCCCCCCGGATCCCGCTACCCCGCCCGTATCTTCCCTAGTTTCGGCACCACCGCCACCACCGCCCCAAGTCACCCCCGCCCCTTCGACTGCGATCATTAACGAACGAATGTTAGAGGAATTGCGCCAAAGGGAAGAATCACCCGCTAATTTACCCTTTTTTCAACGGGAAAAAGCCCGTCGTCTGGCCGATCAAAACCGACAGGATGCGGCGGAGTTAATGAAACAGTTACCGCCAGAATTACAAGTAGCCCCTTCTCCCAGTAGTCTGGCACCTTCAGAAACAGCCGATCCCCCCCAGTCCCCCGTCCCTAGTTCTATCATTATTGATAGGAGCGGCACTTCGGTAAACTACTAGGGTTGGTATCGGGAGGACGGCAATGGGTTTGTTAGATCGCATGGGCCAAGCAATTCGCGCCCAAGTCAATAGTCTGATTCAGGAAAATCAAGATCCAGAAAAACTGCTGGAAAAGGCGATCTTGGCGATGGAAGGGGAATTGATCCAAATGCGACAAGCCCTGGCGGCAGCTGTCGCTACCCAGAAACGCACCGAGCGCCAACGACAACAACAGGAAAAAGCGGCCCAAACTTGGCACGAACGCGCCCAATTAGCCCTACATCACGGTAACGAAGAACTCGCCCGCCAAGCTCTCAGCCAATGGCAAACCTATCAAAGTCAGATCGCCCCCCTACAAACCTCCCTGCAACAACAGACGGCTATTATACAAAAGTTAAAGAAAGAACTCTTGACAATTGAACGCAAATATGCTGAGATGAAAGCACAGAAAAGCCTTTATGTGGCCAGATTGCGATCAGCGAGTGCCAGTCAAAAAGCCCAAGAAATTATGGGCAGTTTGAACAGCAGTCAGATGGGGACTATTTTCGAGAAATTAGAAGCAAAAGTCTTAGAAGCCGAATCCCAAGCCGATTTAATCCAGTATAAAGACCCCTTAGAGCGACAATTCCAAGATTTGGAGGGACAAAAACAAATTGAAGCGGAATTACTCAAGTTAAAACAAGAAAAGTTGGATGGGTGATGTGGGGTGTAGGGTGTAGGGTGTGGGGTGTGGGCTTCGGCCGTGAGCTCAGCCGAACGGGTGTAGGGTGTGGGGTGTGGGGAGAAAAAAGCGTTCGACAAAAGCTCACGCCGAAGTCTGTCTCCTGTCTCTTGACTCCTAACTCCTATCGCCTATCCTAGCTCTCGTGGTTTATATTAGAGAATAAGCCGTTAGGCAAGATAGGAAGTTTTAAGAACAGTTAACTGATTTAGTACACACCGAGAGGAACAAGAGCGTCATGGGTTTATTCGATCGCCTTAGCCGAGTTGTCCGAGCTAACCTCAATGATATGGTGAGCAAGGCTGAAGATCCAGAAAAAATGCTGGAGCAAGCTGTCAGTGAGATGCAAGAGGATCTAGTACAGGTACGTCAAGCGGTCGCTAGAGCGATCGCCGAACAACGACAAACGGAACAAAAATACAGCAAAGACCAGTCAGAAGCCAATAAATGGGAACAAAGAGCCAAATTAGCCCTTGCTAAAGGGGATGAAAATCTCGCCAGGGAAGCTCTTAAACGCAAGAAAGATTGCACGGAAACCGCCGCCATTCTCAAAAATCAACTGGATCAGCAAACGGTACAGGTAGATAGTCTGAGAAAAAACTTGATCGCGCTCGAAAGTAAGATTTCTGAGGCAAAAACCAAGAAAAATATGTTAGTAGCTCGCTCCAGAGCCGCAAAAGCTAACGAAGAACTCCAAAAAACCCTCGGCAGTATCAATACCAGTAGTTCCGTGGGTGCTTTTGAGCGCATGGAAGCAAAAGTTATCGAGTTAGAAGCCAGTAGTCAAGCTTACGGTGAATTGGAGGGCATTGGCATCGAACATCAATTCGCTGCACTAGAAGCGGGTAGCGATGTGGAGGATGAATTAGCAATGCTGAAAGCACAAATGCCTGGCGGAGCATTACCCCCCAGCACAACTTCTAGTCAACCCACTTTACCCCAAGCAACCACCGTCAGGGATTCGGTAGTGGATGCAGAATTAGAGGAATTGCGATCGAAGTTAAAAGAACTGTAAAACTTTGAGAGCGTCGAGACGTACTATCTACGGTACGTCTCTATTTATTAATTTTGTTGTTGAGATAGGGAATATTAATTGCTAGTCATAATTAACCATCACTATTAGGCGGGATGATTTATCTAATTTACGTTCCTCAATTATCGAAGTAATTGCCTTACAAAAAAGAGCCGAACAACAGTACAACCAGGCACAAGCTGAGGTTTTAAAATGGCAAGAAATAGTTAAACTCGCTCTAGATAAAGGTGATAAGTCTCTGGCACAAGAAGCTAATATAAAGAAAAAACATCACATTAATACCGCAAATATTATTAAAAATCAACTGGAAAAACTGAATATCCAAGTTGATAAACTGAAAGAAAAATTGCCAATTTTAGAAAGAAAGATTAACGAAAAAAGTATCGGCAGTATAGATACTATTTACCCTTCAGCTTTTGAGCGCATGGAAGCAAAAAGTTAGAATCCAGTAGTCAAGCTGACGGTGAATTGGTTGACATCGGCATCGAACATCAATTCACGCTAGAAGCGAGTAGCGATGTGGATGATGAATTAGCACTGCTAAAAGCACAAATGTTACTGGGTAAAACTGCCTATCCACCTACCGTCAGGGATTCGGTAGTGGATGCAGAATTAGCGGAATTGCGATCGAAGTTAAAAGAAATGTAAAACTTTGAGATTGTCGAGACGTATTACAGCCCTTCTCATCAATATGAAGTATAGCCTAATCTGGTATCTAAGACCGAAGACTGTCTAATGTTAACCATTTCGGCGTTCCCCAGAACGAAAACTTCGTACCTCATCATTGTAAAAAAAATTCCCAAACAATGCCACTCAAAACCCTTTAATTCTGAAGATAATCCTAAGATTCAGCCCGAAAAAGAGCCAGAAAGGTGAGGATAGCTAGGATGGAAGTGAAAAGCAATTTTGACTCGAAATTATCCCAAGGGATCGATCGCATTTAACGAAACCCTTACCCCAACAGCATAAGACAAGAGAAGGACTTATTAAGGAGAAACCCAGCCATGAAAATCGGCGTAATCAAAGAAAGTGACCAAGGCGAGGCGCGGGTGGCGCTAGTGCCGGATACCGTCGCCCGTTTAGTCAAGGCGGGATTTGAGGTAATTGTCCAAAATGGGGCGGGAATTAGCGCTAACTTTGCCGATAGTGCCTATAGTGCCGTGGGAGCCGCCCTGAGCGAAAACAGCGAATATATCTATGAAACTGCTGATATTATTCTCAAAGTCGTCCCTCCTAGCGATAGCGAGATCGATCGCCTGAAAAATGGTGGTATCCTCATCGGCTTTCTCGATCCCCTGCGGCAACCCCGGCGCATTGCCAAATTAGCCGAGCGCGGGATTACAGCTTTGAGCATGGAATTAATTCCCCGCAGTAGTCGCGCCCAGAGTATGGATGCCCTCTCCTCTCAGGCTAACCTCGCCGGTTACAAAGCGGTACTCCTCGCCGCCGTTGAGCTGCCGAAAATGTTCCCGATGATGACTACCGCCGCCGGGACGATCGCCCCTGCCAAAGTGCTGGTATTGGGGGCAGGAGTTGCCGGATTGCAAGCTTGCGCTACCGCCCGCCGTTTGGGGGCAGTGGTGGAGGCTTTTGATATTCGTCCGCAAGTCAAAGAAGAAGTGCAGAGTGTCGGGGCGAAATTTATTGAAATGCCCCTAGAAGAAGATACCGTCGCCGATAACGGTTACGCCAAAGAGGTTTCTCTTAGCACACAGGAGCGCATTTGTCAAGCCCTAACCGAACCAATTAAGCGGGCTGATGTGGTGATCACCACGGCCCAAGTACCGGGGAAACAGGCTCCGCTGCTAGTCACCAAAGAAATGATCGCCACCATGAAACCGGGGTCGGTAATCGTTGATTTAGCGGCGGAACAGGGCGGAAATTGCGCCTACACCCAACCGGGACGAGAAATCATCGAAAATGGGGTAAAAATCGTCGGAGCCGTTAATCTTCCTGCCACAGTGGCCACCAATGCCAGCCAGATGTACGCCAAAAACCTGCAAATGCTGCTACAACTTCTAGTCAGCAAAGACGGCAGTTTAAACCTCGATTTTGCCGATGACATCATTGATAGTGCCTGTGTCACCCACGCCGGCGAAATCCGCAACCAACGCATTAAATCCGCCCTCAGTGAACAGTTATCCGCTTTTTAGCTATCAGGATTCAGGAGGCAAAAGGCAAAAGGCAAAAGGCAGAAGGCAGAAGGCAAAAGGCAGAAGGCGCAGCTTTGTTCTCCCCACACCCCACACCCCACACCCCACACCCGTTCGGCTGAGCTCACGGCCGAAGCCCACACCCCACACCCCACACCCCACACCCTATCCCCTATTTCTTTAACCAATGACTGCCCAACTTTTAACCGCTTTAGTGGTATTTGTCCTCGCTTCCTTTGTCGGTTTCGAGGTGATCAATAAAGTTCCTCCCACTCTCCATACACCCCTGATGTCGGGAGCGAATGCAATTTCAGGTATCGCCGTTGTTGGTGCGCTCCTCATCGCCGGAGGCACGGATTGGCACGAATTAACCGTAATTTTAGGGTTAATTGCCGTTATTTTGGCGATGGTTAACGTGGTCGGTGGTTTTGTCGTTACCGATCGAATGCTGCAAATGTTCAAGAAAAAAGAGGCTAAATCATGAATAATGCCCTTATCACAGGGATCGAGTTATCCTATCTACTTGCCGCCATTTTATTTATCATCGGTCTTAAACAATTATCTTCCCCCGCTACCGCCCGTCAAGGCAATTTTCTGGCTGCGATCGGGATGCTAATCGCCATTATTGCCACCTTAATCAATCAAGAAATCCTCAGCTATGGTTTAATCGCCGTGGCGTTGGTGATTGGCTCAATTATCGGCTTGGTTTCGGCGCAAAAAGTCCCGATGACAGCTATGCCCCAAATGGTGGCGATTTTTAACGGTTTAGGCGGTGCTGCCAGTGCTTTAATTGCCATGGGCGAATACTGGCGTTTACTGCAAAGTGGTGAAAATATTGCCTTTGACTCGATACTGATCGCTATTTTGGGTATATTGATCGGCGGTGTCACTTTTACCGGTAGTGTCCTCGCTTTTGCCAAATTACAGGAATTAATCAGTGGCGCACCCGTAACTTTTCCTTTCCAACAGCCCTTTAACATTCTCTTGCTACTCACCTTTTTAGGGGGTAGTGTCTATCTCTTTTTTGATCCCACCTCGATCGATGTTTTCCTGACCTTGGTGGCACTTTCCTTAATTTTCGGGGCTTTATTCGTGCTTCCCATCGGCGGCGGCGATATGCCCGTGGTTATCTCCCTCTTAAACTCTTTTTCGGGACTTGCCGCCAGCGTGGTCGGTTTTATCCTGATGAATAGTATGCTGATCATCGCCGGTGCTTTGGTGGGTGCGTCGGGGATTATCCTGACTCAGATCATGTGTAAAGCCATGAATAGATCCCTGGCTAGTGTACTATTTGGGGCATTTGGTACAGGTGCTAGTGCCGGAGGCGAAGCGAGCGCCACTTCTAGCCTTGATAAATCGGTTCATGCTATTGATTCAGAAGAAGGGGCTATGATGCTCGGTTATGCGCGTTCTGTGGTGATTGTACCAGGTTACGGCATGGCAGTGGCCCAAGCACAACACGCAGTGCGAGAATTGGCTGAACAGTTGGAAAAAAATGGCGTTGAGGTTAAATATGCTATTCACCCCGTGGCGGGAAGAATGCCCGGACACATGAATGTACTACTGGCCGAAGCTAATGTTCCCTATCCGCAGCTCTACGATATGGATGATATTAATCCTGAGTTTGAGCGCGTCGATGTGGCGTTAATTATTGGGGCGAATGATGTGGTTAACCCCGCTGCCCGTCACGATAAAGCTAGTCCGATTTATGGAATGCCGATTCTCGACGTGGATAAGGCACAGCACACGATCGTGATTAAGCGCAGTATGCGATCGGGTTTTGCCGGGGTAGAAAACGAATTATTCTACAATCCCAAAACCTTTATGCTCTTCGGTAGCGCTCAAGATGTGGTAGCACAATTAGTATCACAAGTCAAAGATTTGTCATAATTCTTAACAAATAGGACGGGGTTTTCACCCCGTCTTTTTTTGATCTGATTTTTCAGAGTTTAAAGATAATCAAGATCTAATTCCCCTTTGCTCACTTTTTCGGTAATTAAAGTTCTGACTAACTCTAATTCTTCCAGGGTTACTTTACCATCAGACCTCATAGCTAGGGCGATTCTTTCCCTTTCCCCTTGAGTGATCACGCCATCAACACTAGCCTGTTCGATAATAGCCCGCAACTTTTCTAGTTCCTGTTGTTCTTCTGCGGTTAACTCTACTTGATTAGGGCGAGATATTTCCATAAAAATTTCTCCTTGAGTGATCAATACAAACTTGATAATTTTTTTCTAAGTAGTAGAACCCATGGCAGTTATCCCCAGTCAGCATCAGGAATTACGGACGATGCCTAATCAGTTTACACTTCATATTTGCTCGGAAACCCTCTCAACAAATACGTTTGTATTAAGAAACATTAATAAAGCTGAGAGCCTTGACTATTGCCTCTGATCTATTCCCTTGCCTCACGGTTAACTTTAATTTTGTTCGACCACTTAGAGTTAGCGAATACATTATAGCAGTTATCTTAATGGTGAGAGAAAAGCTGTAGTATAACTTTGTGTCTTTGTGCTTGACGAAAAAGCTGCCTTGTCCGCTCCAGAAACTAGGTTAATTTAATCTAATTCTACCCCCAAGGCTCGCAATTTTGCCTCTAGCATTTGCCCTCGTTATTCAGCAGTTTCTGCCCGTTTTTGCACTTGCTTGAGTTTCTTTCCTAACTCTACAAAAGTCAAAAATCCCTCGCCATTCGGTTGATAAATCTGACAATCTTCTGGGGATAACTGGAAGCGAATCCCCAAAAGAGGACTAATACCAATTCTCCAAAGTCTGACTACAGAAGTTTAATCCCCCTAAATCCCCCTTAAAAAGGGTGACTTAAATTCGATGTGTAGTTTTCATTTAGAGAAATGGTATAACCCAATTATCGATCACTTCGATAATTTCTAGGTTAGACTTCCTCCCTTGCCAACCCCTAAGATGATTGTGAACGGGATGGAAATTAATTTTGCACGACTACAAAATGTGAGACGGGGAAGATCACGGAGTTACAGAACTGGTTAGGTCAAGATAAAATACCAGTGGTCGCTTTAATATCACCTAAATAGTCGGTTTTTTCTGTTTTTCCCCCGACTATCGGCTGCTACCACTGGTTTGCTGTTGTTTGTTGTTGTAATCCGAGGAAATATAGTTCTTGCGTTCCCAAGCGCCTGAACTGCATTTGTCTCTCTAGTAAAAATTGTAACAGACAATACCCATTTTGTGTAAAAAAAAGTAAACAATTTGGTAAAAAATTATTTTTTGCGGTAATCCTCAACCCTCTGAGGACAGCCCCAGATTACCGTTTCCTGTTTGTAAACCACCATACCTGGCTTTGCGCCCTTGGGTTTATAGACGTATTTGGGACGGGTATAGACGACGGGAACCTGTTCACTATGGCGAGCGCGGCTATAATAAGCGGCGTAATCGGCGGCAAATTGCAGATCGGCGGCTTCTGGAACTGTACCGGGAGTTAAACGGAGTAAAACGTGACTACCAGCGATTTCTTGACTATGAAACCAGATATCGTAATCGCTGGCGCTACGAAAAGTTAGCCGATCATTTTGACGGTTATTTCTGCCGATCCATAATTCTATTCCAGAGGGAGTAGTAAAGCGCATGGGTTCGGATTCTTTGTTATTCGTCCGATTACGCTGGTAATTGCTTTCTAGATACTTCTGTTGGATTAATTCTTCTTGTATCTCGTCTAATGCCTCTAAATCTTCGCCGCTGCTATAATTCTCTAGTTGACTTAAACTCGATCGCACTTGTTCGAGATAATTAATTTCACTGACCACTTCCTCTAATAAAGGTTCCACCGCTAACCGCGCTCTTTTTAATTTCTGATGTTGTTTATAAAAATATTGGGCATTCTGTACGGGATTTCTTTCGGGATCAAGAGGAATAATTACAGGGTTTCCTGTCTGGAAATCTGCCAAAGTAATGCTAGTCATACCCTGCTGTATTTGCTGCAGATTGGCCATTAATAAATCCCCTTGCTCTTTATAGCGATCAGCATGAGCAGATTCTGCTAGTCTTGTTTGAAATCCCGCCGCTTTAGTTTGCAGTTTAGTCAGTAAAGAGATGACTTTTTGGCTTAATTTTTGCTGTAGTTGTCGAAAGCTTTCTTGATTAATTTGGTCGCTATAATAACGGTTTAATAATTCTTGGACATTTTTAGCCGCTGCCAGTATCTCCCCACCGATAACTGTATAACCTTCTCTTGTCCATCCCGGTTGAAAGGTTTTATTTTCGAGCATTTTTAACCATTCTTGCCAAGCTGAAAAGAGCTTTTCCCAATCAGTATTATCTAACTGATCCGTGTTTAATTTCGGGTTAATCTTGGCTTTTTGCAACAGCGATCGAGCGATGACCGGACTAACACCACGATAGGTACTAACTAACTGTTTTTCGATAGTTTTAGGGATTAAACTAACCCTAGCTTGCCAACTGCTCAAGGATTCTTCTAAACTGGGATTTGTTGCCAATAAAACGGGGGGTAGTTGATAGATTTGTCCCGTTTGTACGGTGCGAACACTAGACTGGGTAGCATTGACTTGATGGGCAACGGTGACAATTTGATTGTCAGCCGCAGTTAAAATAACATTGCTATATTTGCCGATAATTTCTATATACAAATGCCACAGAGCCGGATCATCGGGACGTTTGGCAAATTGTAGATCGATGACTCTTTCCCACGGGGCAACAAATGCTAATTTTGTCAGCGCAAAACCATTGAGTTGATGACGCAATTGATCGCTGAAAGTGAAGGTATCAGGGACTTTCGGCGGTGGATCCCCAATATGCAGCCGCGCCCCTTGGGGATGCCAAGAAATAATTAACCATCCCTTGCGATCGAAGGTTCGTAAATGGAGGGCGATCGTTTGGCGATCAATTTGATACACTTGTTCTAGTCTCGCCGGCAGCCAAGTGGCGGCAATTTCGGCACAAGTGGCACTGAGGGTGGTAAAGTCTAGGGATTGCATTTTCAGTTATCAGTTATCAGTCATCAGTTATCAGATTTGAGTTTTAAGTGGACAGTGTTATCTAGCAGTTGCCGTTTTCTCTTCACTGATTACTGATTACTGTTCACTGAAAAGCCACCTAACCCCATCACCTTTTTACTTTTTACTTTTGTAAAAGGGTTTTTTAACGACGGTAGCGGGGTAGGTGGTGCCACGGATTTCCACTTCGATCGCCTGTCCGATCGAGGCGAAAGGTGTGGGAAGATAGGCTAAAGCGATCGCTGTGTTTAAAGTTGGTGATAAAGTGCCACTGGTGACTTTACCCACCACTTCCCCAGCGAATACTACCGGATAATCTTGACGGGCGATATGTTTGCCGGACATCTGCAATCCCACCAAGTGCCGATTCACACCATTAAGTTTTTGGTCTTCAAGGACATTGCGACCGATAAAATCGCCTTTTTCTGGCAGATGAACCAACCAATTTAAGCCAGCCTCTAGAGGACTCGTGCTATCGTCGATATCCTGTCCATAAAGGGCTAAAGCTGCCTCTAAACGCAGGGTATCCCTGGCCCCCAAACCGCAGGGAGTCACCCCTAAATTTAAGAATTCTGTCCAAAGTTGCTGCCCGATTTCAGGGGGGGCCATAATTTCAAAACCATCTTCTCCCGTGTAACCGGTCCTAGCGATAAAAACTTTTTCCCCGAAAAGCTGGCTTTCCCAGTGATTAAATAGCCCAAAATCGCTTAATTTTTCCCCGATCAAGGGCTGTAAAATTGTCGCCGACTTGGGTCCTTGCAGGGCGATTAAGACCCTTTCTCGGGATAAATCCTTTAATTTGACCCCCGATCCCTCTAAATTGCCTAAAATCCATTCTCGATCTTTATCGGTAGTTGAGGCATTAACAATTAATACGCCTTGGCTTTCGCTTTGGTAGTAAAAGATAATATCATCGATTATGCCACCGTCCGGGTTAAGTAAAACGCTATATTGTGCTTTTCCTGCCCTTAAACGGGCTAAATTAGAGGGAACTAGGGTTTGGAGAGATTGAACCAGATTATCGCCAGTTAAGATAAATTTGCCCATGTGGGAAATGTCAAACATCCCCACACCGTTGCGGACAGCATTGTGTTCGATTTTTAGGCCGCTAAACTGTATCGGCATCTCCCAACCCGCAAAAGGGGTAAATTTGCTGGTTTGTTGGGCAATTAGCTCGTATAAGGGGGTACGAATAGCGGGGGAAGTTGCTTCTTGATTGGCCACGGTGTTCTCGATCGAATGGTTTTCTGCCTAGAGTAGCATAGCAGTTATCAGTTATCAGTGATCAGTTATCAGTTATCAGTGACCAGTAAACAGTTATCAGTAACCAGTAAACAGTAAATAAGTAGGTAGGCGTTAAAAATTATCAGACACCAACGTTATCAAGGGGGGACTAAGGGTAGGGTTGATTCATGAATCAACCCTACTATGAATCAACCCTAGGACTAAGGGGGGATCGAACCTAAAATCCATTTTTAATTTAATTATAACCAGCTACTTAGTAAACAGTAAACAGTGATAAATCATACTAAATCCGTTGAGTACAAGCTAGTTATGCGGAGAGGCAGTCATGCAAGAGGCACTCATGCAAAGGGGAATAAATAATCAGTTTTTAATAACCGGATTTAGGAGCACTATCCACTGATAACTAATAACAAAGGCCGAAACTAAAACCTAATTTGTTAAGCTAAAAGCTTTGATGTACTTAGTTTATAACCTTCTTGTTAGGTAGGAGAATTGCCAGATTCTTTCTTTTGCCTCTTGCCTTCAGAAGCTGATTACTGATTACTGTTCACTGATAACTGAAAAAGTTCCCCACTCCCCACTTCCCCACTTCCCAATTCATAATTCCCACTCCCTTAACCTTTCTCGCACTATGTCAATGGGAATTGCGAAACCGCAGCCCAATCTAACGGCATTTTCTAGGGGTTTGGGAGTAGAGAGATTATCACAAAATAAACTCGCTTTCGAAATCACTCCCACCACTTGATTTTTATCGTTTAAAACTGGACTTCCCGACTGTCCAGAAACGACAAACATGGACAAACTTAAGGATTTTTCGTTATTATCATTAACAGTGCCTTTGCTGACAGTCCAATCTTTTTGATTAAAAGGATTACCGATCGAGATTACTGGTTGATTAGGGGCAATTGGTAGCGGTGCTAAAGCTAAAGGTTTTAAGTCTGGGGGGGGATTTTTTACCTCTAATACTGCTAAATCGAGCCAGTCGTCAGGGGGGGTAGTGTGGAGAATTTTAGCTTTTGAACGCTTGCGTATTTTTCCCTGGGGTGGTTGGCTATAATACTCCACAAAAATGCGGGCCCCTGCATCGACTTCTTGACGGGAATTCGTGACCACATGGCGATTAGTCACGATCCAAGCTCTATCTTGATCTCGTTTTAATAACCAACCCGTGCCGATACCATTGTTATTTTTGCCGCGCACGATAATTTTAACAATTGAGCGTTTTAAATTCACCAGAGGATCACTCTTAACACTGGGAATTATCTCTGGCATTTTTAATAATTCGGGATTGTCGTGAATTAATCTTCCCCGTTGGATTTCCTGTAAAATAAATCTAACTTCTGATAAATTGGGATCAATTTCTACGGCCTGCCGACACCAATTTAGACCCTCATCGATCTGACCGCTATTGATATAGGTATAACAGAGATTCTCGTAAATATTGGCATTTTTGGGGCTAATTTGGCGTGCCTGTTGAAAAACTGCCATCGCTTCCCCTAGTTTTCCCTGTTCCGCTAAAGCTTTACCTAAATAATTATAAATATCCCCATCTTTAGGGGCGTAAACTAAAGCCTGTCGATATATTTGCTCTGCTTGCTGCCATTTTCCCTGTTTTCCTAGTACTTCTCCTAATTGTTTGTAGATTTCACCCTGACTAGGTGTCAATTCTAGAGCTTGCTCATAGGCATAACTGGCCTCTTGCCAGAGTTGCTGTTCACTGTAGGCCTTTCCCAGATAAAAATAGGCTTTTCCCTGACTAGGATCGAGAAAAACCGCTGCTTGCAGAGCTTTCGCCGCCTCATCCCAACGTTGTAAACTATAGAGGGCTTTTCCTAGCTGAAATTGCGCTTTAAAAGTTGGTTTAATGATAATTGCTTTTTGGTAGGCATCGATCGCCTCTGACCATTTTTCCTCTTGGGCGAAGATATCTCCCAAAGCGACTAAATAATTACTTTGGGAGGGTTCCATCGGTGGTTTATCGTTAACTATAAAGCCACGATTATATGCTTGTAAGGCTTCAGAATAGCGTTTTTGACTTTGTAAGACCTGAGCGATTTTTATATGGGCTTGGACTGAATTTTCGTGAAAAGATAAAACTGTTCGGTAGGCAGACAGAGCCGATTCCTTCTCCCCCGCGGCCAAAAGTTGATCTCCTTGCCAGAGATAAGCCAAGGCAATAAGATAAAAAATAGCAAAGGGAGTGCCAGCGATAAAGGCAATAATTAAAAATATTTGCAGGGGTTTGCTAGAATAGCGGCGACCGATTTTAATGTCTTTTCTTTTCATTTCTTGGTTAGGATAGACAACAGGCTAGAGGTGGTTCGATAATCGACCTAGACCAATTTAGATGCGCGGGCCGCTTATACATATTTTTCCCCTTTCCTGTTGCCCTTTCCGCAATTCTAGCCCTCCTTCTTTCTAGGGTATAAATGTAATTTTGTCCAACTACTTACCGATTACTGCTGCAAGCGCTGGGTAGGATTAACATAGCGTCACCGAAGGAATAGAAACGGAAACGCTCTTGGATAGCTGCTTGATACAATGCCAGTAGTCTTTCCCGTCCGACTAAGGCACTGACTAACATCATCAAACTGGACTTGGGTAGGTGAAAATTAGTGATCATGCCGTCGATAACCCGCCATTGATAACCCGGATAGACAAATAAATTTGTTTTTCCCTGAAAAGCGGTTAATTTCTCGCTCTTACTTTCTTTAATTGCCCCTTCCAAGGCGCGAGCTACCGTGGTCCCCACGGCGATAACCCGGCCACCTCTAGCCTTTGTTTGGGCGATTTTTTCGGCAGTTTCGGCGGAAATCTGCAAAAATTCTTGGTGCATTAGGTGTTCTGTAATATTTTCTACCTCCACGGGACGAAAGGTTCCCACTCCCACATGAAGAGTGATATAGGCGGTATCTATACCCTTCTGGGCGAGCTTATGGAATAATTCGGGAGTAAAATGTAATCCAGCCGTGGGAGCGGCCACAGAACCCTGTTTATCAGCGTAAACTGTTTGATAACGGTCTTCTTCCGCCTCCGATTCGGTGACGTAGGGGGGGAAAGGAATATGACCGTACTCCTCCAACATATCCCAAAAACTGCGTCCGGGATGACGTTGAAATTCTAGCAGACGACCACTGGTGTTCAGATCTCGCTCGATTACTTTCGCTAACCATAATTTTTCTTTGTCTTCCGTTCGCCCTGTTTTCGGATAAAAAAGGACTTCTGAACCGACTTTAAAGCGTTTTCCTGGTTTCACTAGGGATAACCAACGATGGTCATCCTGTTCTTCCAATAGTAATATTTCTATGGGTGCGCCCGTGGTTTTACGGCCAAATAAACGGGCCGGAATCACGCGAGTGTCGTTGAAAACCAGCAAATCCCCCGGCTCTAAGCAAGTGGGTAAATCCCGAAAAATAGCCAAATTATGACTATTAGGAGAATCTACTACCAAAAGACGGGAACTGTCTCGGGGTTCTGCGGGATTTTGGGCAATTAACTCCGGAGGAAGGTGATAGTCGTAGCTGGAGAGTGATTGGTCAGGGATCATCGTCGTTATCATCATAAAGATCTTCGCAAAAGTTGGGTAATCCTACCCAGGCGAACTTCACTAAATCGGGGATTTCTCCCCTTGGTATCTGGAACGGTTTATCGTCAGACTAGAGATATAACACTAATCGTGACTTTTAGCCAACATCCCAGCGGCCACTATGGACTATCTCTATTTTCTTGCTAACGCTAGTTTAACGCTACGAGTCACCGAATACCTGCGATCGATGACTCATCTACCCTCCTCCGTCATGACGGTTATCCATCAGATTAATGGTTGGGTGGTCAAGGTCAAGTTTAATCAAATGCTTACTCCTTGCCAACACGGGGATTTTCGCGCCTACATGAATGAGTTAGGGATTCCCTATCAACCGGAAATGCGGCTCCAGATGGTTTTTTGGAGTTTGGAAACAGGACAATCCCCCATTGATGTCATGCGTCGTTACCAAGTGGCGATCGTGTCCCATGGTACCCCGGATCAGCAAGATATAGAGGCTTTTCGGCAACAATTTACTAAGGGTTTAGGATACTGTCCGGAAACTCTGGCCTAGAGTTTATTTTCTCTCGGGATGCTCTTCGAGGGTCACTACAGGACTTAAATCGTTGATGTGATCTATTAATTGATACAAGCGTCCGTAACTCTTGCCGTTAAAGTAAAAAACTAGACGGGGTAAATGGTGGCTGGAATCCCGATTCTCTCGTTCTAGAATTTGACTGGGTTCGATTTTGCCCTTAACTACGATATCGCCGAAGTTTTGGTTAATTTGTTCGATCTGTTCCCCGCTTAGTTCGTGATTAAGACGAATAACAAAGGATTCTCCCACAAAACGGCTGGAGTGATACACCCGATAGAAGTGGCGAATTGTTTGACAAGCGTGGTCTAGATCGTTGGTAATAGTATAAAAATTCCGATCTTCGGCGGATATCAGTCCTCTTTTTTGCAGATTTTCACTAATTTGTTCTTGCCAAGTTTGCCAGTAATCCCCATCAGGCTCATCAATTAATACTAGGGGTGCAGGTCCGTATTTACCGGTTTGACAGAGGGTAAGCGTCTCAAAGGCCTCATCTTGGGTGCCGAAACCACCGGGGAATAAAGCTACTGCGTCACTTTCCCGCAGAAAAAATAGTTTTCTGGTAAAGAAATATTTAAAATCGATTAATTTGGCATCATTTATGATATAAGGATTAGCCCCCTGTTCAAAGGGTAGCTGAATATTTAATCCGAAGGAATTTTCCCGGCCGGCGCCTTCATTCCCTGCCTGCATGATGCCACCCCCAGCGCCGGTTAACACCATAAAACCGTATTGACTAATACAACGTGCGAATTCTACTGCGAGACGGTATTCACTGCTCTCGGGTTTGATGCGTGCCGAGCCAAAAATGGTCAGTTTACGAATGTGACGGTAGGGGTAAAATACCTGAAATCCCTTTTCTAGATCTTCGATCGCATAGGTTAAAATTTTCCAATCGAGGCGATCGATTTCCTCCTCGGCAATTCTGACTATTGCTTCCAGAGATCTTTGAATCCATTTGCCATCTTTTAAGTGGGGCAAATGTTGCACCAATTTCAGCAAGTCTTCGGTTAATTGAGAATAAGAGTTGTCCATTTATCAGTTATCAGTTTTGCAGCAATCCAGATATGAATGCTAATTGTACAAAGTATCCACAAGTTAACTTGGTTTGGAGTTTGAAGAATTGCTCAGAAGACAATTCATAATTAAAATCAGCAACGCCGAATCATCTAAGGACTAATATGAATTTGACTGAGAATATAACGCAAGCGATCATAATCATCTTTAAGTAAAACACTTAACTGTCTGCCCACATTCACTAACCATTGTCGATCGGCTTGACGCAATTGATACATCTGACGGATAGAAGCGGCTGCCAAAGCTTCCACGGGAGTATTTTTGACCTGTAATAAAATTCTTAAAAAGTCTAATTGTTCACTAAAATAAACCACTTCTAACGACTCACATTGATAAACTGCCTGATGAATTTGTGGAGGGCGGGGAGGAATATATTGATAGATATAACCTCGCCCAGCACCATTACCATTAAATTGTCCTGACAGGGTTTCAAAACCGACAATAGTTGCCCGAAATTCCGTTTTTAACATAGCGAAAATCTGCGGCTGTTGTTCCCGCAATTCAGCCAAAGATAACCCCAAAGCTCTAGCGCGATGTACCGAATCGATCGGGGCAGTGGTGGCAAAGGTGACAATCCCAAAAATCTTATTACCCGTTTCTTCATCGTAGGCTTTTACCCAACTACCAAAAGCAGGCATAAAAGGGAAGTTTAACTCCTCCGGTTCCAAACATTGCGCTAAAAACTCGGTGGTCGTCGTCTCGATAACTTCGGCGATATGATCGGGATGGCGGTTATCCGTGGCCAATTGCGGTAAGGGTGGACGCATGGTTATTTTTTGCCTTTAGCTGGGGCAATAATTAGTTCTTCTAATTCCGAGAGATTAAAGGTGACTAACTTATCCCAGTTGCCCCCCTCAAAAAGAACGGCCACTTTCCCATCGCTTAAACGCTGGGCTAAACCTTCAAATTTATAGTAGGTATCATCGGGATTGGTGACTCGAACGGTACTACCTGGCAAAATCATAGGATTGACGACGAAATTATAATTACTGTCTCTTAGCTTATCAAAAATTAGTTATCGCTCGTCGAGTGTCGGCTGGCAATAAAATGAAATATGATGACGGGATTTGGCATCATCCCCAGAGGACAGACTACTGTTCCCCACAAATAGCCTTAACTGTGTTGGGAGTATAGTGATGGCCGCCTTAGCCTAAGGAAGACTGCGGCAAAAACAGGATTTGCTGGTAGAAGCACTCTCTGGTCGGGTGCGTCCCGGTCAGCAATTTATTCTCGCCCAGTTACTAAGTCTGATTGACAGTATTGACGAGACGATTGCCCAGTTTGACCGAGAAATTTGTGAAAAAACGTCTGGTTAAACGTTTAGAGAAGCTTGGTTATCAAGTTACTCTTGAGCCTGTTCTGGTTGTCTCTTAAATTGGTCTAGAATATTTCCGAGTTGGGCTGTCGCCTTTTCCTGACTTCAGCCATCTACTGCCGTGGTTTTGTGACCACATTGTCATTTTCAAGTCAGTCAGGAGACAGGAGACAGGTTTTAGGTGTTGGGGGTTGGGGTTTTGGGGTTTTAGTTCAATTCCCCCACTTCCCCATTCCCCCACTTCCCCACACCCGTTCGGCTGAGCTCACGGCCGAAGCCCACACCCCACACCCCTAATTCTTATGAGAGATTCCCTATCGAGCCGTCTAAGAGTACAACAACACTGCCTCAATCAAGTTAAATTAGCCGTGAGAAAGCAGGGCTTTAGCAGTCAACGCTCCTTAGCGAAAGAAGCTGAATTTAGTCTGGCTACTGTCAGCAACTTCCTGACCGGTAAACCGGTAGAACAAGCCACTTTTGAACAAATTTGTCGTCGATTATCCCTCGACTGGCAAGAAATCGCCGCCCTGAATTTTGAGCTAAAAACACCCCCTCAAGACAAAATTCCGGTTAATTCTGCATCCAAGAGCGAAAAATTGGACACATTGCCCCCCTATCCTAATGGGGCTGTTCCCCTTGGTTCCCCATTTTATTTAGAACGTCTTCCCCTCGAAGAACAGATAAGGCAGGAAATCAAGAAACCGGGGGCTTTAGTGCGGATAAAGGCCCCGAAAGAAATGGGCAAAACCTCCCTACTTTTGAGAATGCTCGATTTTGCTAAACAGCAAGGCTACCGCACGGTGAGTTTGAACTTAGAACAGGTGGACCAGGCGATTTTGGCTGATTTAAACCAATTTTTGCGCTGGTTGTGTGCCAATGCCGCCCGTCAACTACAGTTAAAACCGCAATTAGATGAGTATTGGGATGAGGATTTAGGCAGCAAGATTAGCTGTACGGTTTACATTCAAGACTATCTCCTGGAATCGATTACCGCGCCCATTGTTCTCGCTCTTGATGAACTTAATCAGATTTTTGAACATCCCCAAGTGGCCAAGGATTTTTTACCGCTGCTGCGTTCTTGGTACGAAGAATCCAAAACCCTACCTATCTGGCAAAAACTCCGTCTTATCGTCGTCCATTCCACAGAAATTTATGTTCCCCTGCAGCTCAATCAATCCCCCTTTAACGTCGGATTCCCCGCACAGCTAAGTCATTTTAGTCTGGAGGAGGTATTAAAATTAGCCCAACGTTATCAACTCACCTGGGAAAATCAGGAAAAAGTCCAACAATTGATGGAGTTAGTGGGAGGACACCCAGCTTTGGTGCAAACCGCCCTCTACTATCTCAGTCGGGAGGAAATAACCATGACGCAAATATTAACCGGTGCCACCTCCGTCACGGGGATCTATGCCCATCACCTGCGGCGCCATTGGGCAGTATTAGAACAACAGCCTGAACTAGCAAAAGCCCTCGATCGGGTGATGAGCGCCGTGGAACCAGTACAATTAGACCCAATTCTCGCTTACAAACTCAGCAGTATGGGGCTACTCAAACAATCGGGAGATAAAGTAGTACCAGGCTATGAATTGTATCGACGCTATTTTTTAGAGGTGAAATCCTCTATCAGTTATCAGTAAACAGTAATCAATTATCAGTGAGGGTGTGGGCTTCGGCCGTGAGCTCAGCCGAACGGGTGTGGGGTGTGGGGGGAATAAATAAAATAATCTCCTGACGACCGGCTCCTATCTCCTGACTCCTAACCCCACCAACAAACTTTTTGCCGCAAACCCTACTTATGAATATGTCAATCAAAGATACTGTCCAAAATACTGTCAACGTTAGTAATTTTAGTCGCTCGCAACTCGGTCAACCGGATGAGAACAATTTATATAAAGCAGTCGCCACAGTTACCGAGGGACATTGGCCGGAAAATCTGTCGGGATACGTTTTTATCGTCTGTCCTTTTCATAGAAAAAATGACCGTCATTTGTTCTCCGGCGAAGGTGTAATTATTAAATGGGACTTGCAAGGCAAAAATAATCAAGTTAACGTTCACAGTAAAAAACTAAAAACTTGGGATAGTTTTTGGCGAAAAGTTTTACCGATATTTAATATTAGTCAAGCAACTTTTCCCGCAGTGGTCAGCATTTTAGGTTCTTCGGAAATAGCGAATACTGCTATGGTTAAACTAGAAAAAGTTGCCGAAGATAAACAACTAGAAGAAACCAGATTAATTCTCACCGCCGATGCTGGACGTTACTGGGAAGTGGACCCCGTTTCCCTTGATACTATCACTCCGATTGGTTATTTTGACCAACATATTGTTTCCGTGCCTTTGTCTGTTTTCCCAGTCCTAGAAAATACCGCTCACCCCTTCTACGACAAAAAGACCCAAGAATTTATCACCTGTGAATTAAAGCTAAAACTTATATCGGGAGGTATGTTAAAAGATTTAGATAAATCGGTGTATATTGTTCTTTGGGATCAACAAAAAAAACTTAAACCCTGGAAACTACAGGGAACTATCCTCGATGGTAGTCCCCATTCGGTCATCGTCACCGAAGATTATATCATGATTCCCGATATGCCTTTTCAGATGGGAGTAGCCAAACTATTAGGTATCAGAATTAAGCCTGAAGAAACCTATCCAAAAACTCAAATTTATCTGGTTAACCGTCAAGATCTCAAGGAAGAAGAAACCACCGTTCCCTCGCGATTAATTACCTTCAATGGCGACAGTTATCACTTCCTTTGTCATTACCATAGTATCAACGGTCAAATTCAGCTTGTGGCCATCCAAAATGCCACTATTAGTTTAACCGAAGCGATCGAAAAAGACGATATCCAACATTTTACCGGTCAGGGTTATCCTCCCGAATACCACGGCATTCCCTGGATGTTTTCCTTTGACGTCGGAGTGCTGCGCAAAGTGGTTATCGAAGATGCCAGGGTGATGAGCGAACAAGCTTTCATCCATCCGGGTTGGTTCTGTACCAGTCTCTACACCGCCGACCCCCGGGAATCGGAACAGGGATACAGTGCCGTTTATCAAATTTATCTCGGTTATGTGCGCGAATTAATTTGTCGTCGTCAGTATATGGATTGTCGCGACCAAAGTAATCGCATCCTCAGCGATGCCGAACTTCCCTGTCATGACTTGCCCTCGGTATTAGCCAAGGTTCCCTTCGATAAGGATTGGAATCAGTTAACTGAACAGATTAGGCAAGAAAAAAATGCCAGTGATACTCATGTATCACATTTAGGTCGGGAACTACTGGATTTTTATGTTTGTCCTGATGGCTATATTTTAGATAGCATTCAGTTTATTCCCCAAGAACGGGCCTATCTATTGACGACGGTTTTAACCCCGACCAAAGTATTAGAAGCTTGGTTATTTAACCCTGACAATCTCAAGGACGGACCGATTGCTAAACTGAGTTTGCCGGAAGATGTTCACTTTGGTTTGACCTTGCATTCCGAGTATTTCGAGCAGGTGGTCCCTTCTCCCCGTCCTTCCGTCTCACAGGTAAATCGATTTCTGTCAGCCTTGCGAAGTCTTGTCTTGGTTCCCGTAGAATTTTTCTTGGGGAGACCCGCAGCCGTTTACAATCGCCAAGTAAAAAAATGATTGTTCTCAAAGGATACGACATTCTTGCCCAGGTTTACGAAAGCGTTAACTCAGAAGTCTATCGGGCCATTCGCACCGCCGATAATCAACCGGTTATCCTCAAAATCCTCAAGCAAGAATATCCCACCGCCCAAGAACTAACCCATTACAAACAGGAGTATAAAACCATCTGCGGCCTGAACTTCGAGGAGGCGATTAAAGCCTATGGTTTAGAAACCTACCGCAGAACTCCCGTGATTATTTTGGAAGATTTCGGCGGTATATCCTTAAAAAAATGGCTAGAGGGCAAAAAAACTCTAGCCTTAAGGGACTTTTTAAGCCTTGCACTCCGAATAGTGGCTAATTTAGAGAAAATTCACAACGCCAAGGTTATTCACAAAGATATTAATCCTGCCAATATAGTTCTTAACCCCGAAACCGGACAGATTAAAATCATCGATTTTGGCATTGCCAGCGTCCTGCGGCGGGAAAATCCCGGGCTAAAAAATCCCAACGTCCTGGAGGGGACTTTAGCCTATATTTCTCCCGAACAAACCGGACGGATGAATCGCAGTCTCGATTACCGCACGGATTTTTATTCTTTGGGCGTTAGCTTCTATGAACTTCTCACCGGACAATTACCTTTTCGGGCTAAAGATGCTTTGGAATTAGTTCACTGTCATCTGGCTAAACAACCTTTGGAGATTAATAGTCTCGTCAGGGAGGAAATTCCCCCGGTGGTGGAAGCAATCATCAGGAAACTGATGGCTAAAACCCCGGAGGAACGATACCAAAGTGCCTACGGTATTCGGGCAGATTTAGAAGAATGTTTAAGACAACTAGAAAAAACGGGTAAAATTGAGGATTTTGTCATCGCTAGGCAAGATCTAGCCAATCAGTTCCAAATTCCCCAAAAACTCTACGGTAGGGAGATAGAAATCGCCACTCTTCTCACTGCTTTTCAACGGGTAGCCACGGCGGCTAAAAACTCCTCTCACACCGAACTGATGCTAGTTACGGGTTATTCTGGCATGGGTAAAACCACCCTAGTTAGGGAAATTTATCAGCCAATTACTGAAAAACGCGGCTTTTTTATCTCCGGTAAATTTGACCAGTTTCAGCGCGATATTCCCTACGCTGCCGTGATTAGCGCTTTGACTCATCTCGTCAAGCAACTTTTGGGGGAAAGTCAGCCACAACTGCAACTATGGCGACAAAAACTCCTCAAGTCTTTGGGGGCGAATGCACAGGTTATTATTGATGTGATTCCCGAATTAGAATTAATTATCGGTCCACAACCAGAGGTGTTACAATTAGGAGCGATCGCTACTCAAAATCGCTTTAATTTAGTCTTTAAAAATTTTATTCGGGTCTTTTGTTCCCCAGAACATCCCTTAGTCATCTTTCTCGATGATTTGCAATGGGCAGACTTGGCTAGTCTCCAGTTAATAGAATTAATTATGCTCGATGGCGATATGGACTATTTATTTTTAATTGGTTCCTATCGCAGTAACGAAATTAATTCCACCCATCCCCTAAGTGCTACTCTCGATAAATTAGAGCAGGGGGGCATAATTATCAATCAAGTTATTTTAAAACCTCTGGGTCTTGAACAGGTAAATCGGTTAATTGCTGACACCTTAAATCATTCTCTTGATTATGTGCAATCTTTGTCCGCTTTAGTCTGGCAAAAAACCCACGGGAATCCTTTTTTTGTCAATGAATTTCTCAAAACTATCTACTGGGAAAATTTGCTATTTTTCCAACCAGGGCAGCAAACAACCACTAAAACCGATAATAATAGGGGCTATTGGCAATGGCATCTCGGCCAAATTCAAAGGATTGGCAGTACCGACAATCTGATTCAATTTATGATGGGTAAAATGCAGAAATTACCTCCCGAAACCCAGGAAATTTTAAGTTTAGCAGCTTGTCTTGGCTCAGAATTTAATTTAAATATTCTGGCAGTAATCTCTGAAAAATTACCTCCAGAACTTTTACCAATTTTAACTTCTAGTAGCGAAGCTGGTTTAATTATTCCCCTCTCAGAATTAGATGAACAATTACTGATTCAAGAATATAAATTTGCTCATGATCGTATTCAACAAGGGGCCTACGCTCTCATTGAAGACAGCCAAAAATCTTTAATTCATCTAAAAATTGGTCGCCTACTTTGGCAGCATAGTTCTGTCAACGAATTATCGGAAAAGATTTTTAAAATAGTCGATCATCTCAATCTTGGTTATCAACTAATTAGCGATGAAAAAGAACGGGAGTTAGTGGCTAACTTGAATTTACTAGCAGCCCGAAAAGCCAAAGCGGCTAATGCCCAAACTGGAGCCTTAAAATATATTAAAATCGCTCAAAAACTTCTCAAAAAAGCAAGCTGGAAGAATAACTATCAACTGACTTTAGATATTTATTCTGAAGCCACAGAAATCGCCTATTTAAGTGGGGATTTTGAGCAGATGCAGTGTTGGGCTAATCTCGTATTAAAACAGGCAAAAACCACCCTAGATAAAATCAAAGTTTATGAAGTAATCATCGAAGCTTATCACTCCCAAAATCAAGAACTAAAAGCGGTACAAATTGGCTTATCTGTCCTCAAAAGCTTAGATTTCGAGATTCCTGAATCCTTACAATCATCAGCTATCCAGGAAGAACTCACTAAAACTCGACAAAAATTAGCGGGTAAAAATATCGAAGATTTAATTAATTTACCGCAGATAAATGAAGAAGAAAAATTAGCAGTAATGAAGATAGCAAGTGCTATATTTTCTCCTGTTTTTATTGCCGCTCCTCATCTTTTACCCATCCTAGTATCAAAACAGGTTAACTTATCAATTGAGTACGGCAATAGTTATCTAGCGGCTTTTACTTATGTTAATTATGGCTTAATTCTTTGTGGTCTTTTAGAAGATTGGGAAACGGGTTATCAATTTGGAAAATTGGCTTTAAACATTGCCGATAAATTTCATGCCAAAGCCCTGATGCCGAAAATAATTGCCGTCTTTTCCACCACTATTAGTATCTGGAAAGAACCGATTAAAAATTCCCTGTCCTTGTTAAAATCTTCCTATCAAACCGGTTTAGAAATGGGGGATCTCTACTACGGAACGATCTGCGCCTATCTTTACTGTTTTCATTCCGCTTTTATCGGACAAGAATTAACAGAATTAGCTGGAGAAATAGCTAACTATGATCTGGCTTTTGTTAAGCTCAAACAAGAAAACCCCCGCAACTATCTAAAAATCTACGGACAAACAGTTTTAAATCTGCTGGGGCGCTCGGAAAATCCCAGCCGTTTAGAAGGACAATACTATCAAGAAACTCTTATGTTACCGTACCATCTAGAGGCTAATGATCTTTACGGTCTCTGTGCTTTATTTGTCAATAAATTATACCTTTGTTATCTATTTGGACAGTACAAACAAGCCATTGAAAATGCTAATCAAGCCCAAAATTATCTAGGAGGAGCTACCGCCACTTTCTTGATTTCTCTGCATAATTTCTATGATTCCCTCGCCCATTTAGCTATTTATAATCATCTGGACAATGACCAACAACAGCAAGTATTAGAACGGGTGACGAATAATCAGAAAAAGCTGTGGGAATGGGCTAATCAAGCACCCCCTAACTATCTCCATAAATTTTATCTAGTGCAAGCGGAAAAGGATCGGGTGCAGCAATCCTATCTAGAAGCCATAGAAAACTACGATCTAGCCATCGCTAAAGCCAAGGAAAATGAATACATTAATGAAGAGGCACTAGCTAACGAACTAGCGGCGAAATTCTATCTCGATTGGGGTAAAGTAAAAATTGCCAAAACCTACATCAATGAAGCTGCTTATCTCTATTCTCTTTGGGGAGCAACAGCTAAAGTCAAAGATATAGAAAGCCGCTATTCTCAGTTAATAGTCCATAATTATGGTTCCAATTCCCCGACCGAAACTAGGAGAACTACCACCAGAAAAAATTCAGTTAGTCATTCGGGAGATCTGTTAGATTTAGCCACGATTATGAAGGCATCCCAAGCCATTTCTAGCGAGATAGTTTTAGATCAATTACTTGCCACCCTGATGAAAATTCTCATCGAAAATGCTGGGGCGCAGCTGGGCTATCTTATCCTAGAAAGCGGCGGACAACTATCGATCAAGGCCTCTGGTTCAGTGCAGCAAGATGGGGTGACAGTCTTTAAATCTAATGCGATCGAAGAACATCTTCCCGTCTCAATTGTTAACTATGTAGCCCGGAGCGGTCAAACCGTGCTTAATGACGATGCTGCCCATCAGGGCAGTTTCAGCAACGATCCCTATATTAAAACCCATCAAACCAAATCGCTGCTCTGTTCCCCCCTCCTCGACCAAGGACAACTGCGGGGAATTGTCTATCTAGAAAATAATCTCACCGTTGGGGCTTTTACCCAAGAAAGATTGGAAGTGCTGCAACTGCTCTCCAGCCAAGCGGCGATCGCAATTACTAACGCCAAACTCTACGCCGAAATCAAAGCCAAACAGAGACAACTAGCGCAATTTTTAGAAGCCATGCCGGTGGGGGTATTCGTCCTCGATGCTGGCAGTCAACCCTATTATGCCAATCAAACCGCCCAAGAGATTTTGGGAAAAGGGATAGTTAATATCACCACGGCTAATCAGTTGGGGGAAACCTATCAGTTATATCAAGCTGGAACCAATCGATTGTATCCCACCGAAGACCAGCCGATTGTCCGAGCTTTAAAGGGGGAAAAAAACACGGTGGATGATCTAGAAATTCACCAAGGAGAGAAGATTATTCCCCTAGAAGTGTATGCCACGCCCGTTTTTGACGAAAAAGGAGAAATTATATATGCGATCGCCGCTTTTACCGATATTACCGAACGAAAACAGGCGGAAGCGGAACGGATTCGCTTTACCGAAGAATTAGCCGAGTATAGCCGCACCCTAGAACAGAAAGTGCAGGAGCGCACCCTAGAACTCAGCCAAACCCTAGAAATTCTCAAGGCCACCCAAGCAGAATTACTGTTTGAAAATGAACTGCTCAGAAGTACCGAAGAATCTAGCACCTTTGACTACCAAGTGGGGGGCAGTTTACCCATGGATGCCCCCACCTACGTGGTCCGCGCCGCCGACCGTTATCTCTATAAAGCCCTCAAACGCGGCGATTTTTGCTATGTTCTCAATCCCCGTCAAATGGGTAAGTCTAGTTTAATGGTACGCATGATCGACCACCTCCAACACGAGGGGGTCTGTTGCGCTCCCATTGATTTAACCCGCATCGGCAGCGAAAACGTTACTTCCGACCAATGGTACAAGGGGATAGCCTTCGAGTTAGGACGACGTTTTGGCCTGCTCAAAAGGGTCAATCTCAAAGCTTGGTGGCAAGAACGGGAAGATGTCTCGGCAGTACAGCGCTTGGGCGAATTTATCGAAGAGGTGTTATTGCTGGAAGTAGGGATAGTAGAAGGTTCTCCCCCGAAACCGATCACGATTTTTATCGATGAAATCGATAGCGTTTTAGGCTTAAATTTCGCGGTTAATGACTTTTTTGCCCTGATTCGTTCCTGCTATAACCAGCGCGGTTTTAACCCGCTCTATCGGCGTTTGACCTTCGCTTTCTTCGGTGTTGTCACCCCCTCCGATTTAATTACTGACCACCAAATCACTCCTTTTAATATCGGTCATTCGATTCAATTGGAGGGTTTTAAGGAACACGAAGCCCAGCCTTTACTGCGCGGATTGGCCGAGAAAGTCAGTAACCCGCAAACTGTCTTAAAAGAAGTCTTTGCCTGGACAAACGGTCAACCTTTTCTGACCCAAAAACTCTGTCAGTTAATTCGCACCGCCACCTCGCCGATTCCCCCCAATAGTGAGGCCTCCTGGATTGAGGACTTAGTACAGAAGAAGATCATTGACAATTGGGAGGCTCAGGATGAACCAGAACATCTGCGGACTATTCGCGATCGGCTCCTCAACAGTCGTCGCTCCCAGTTGCTCCTGAGACTCTATGAACGGATTTTAAGGGAAAAAGAGGTGATTGCCGAGGATAGCCCCCCAGAAAAAGAGTTACTTTTATCGGGGTTAGTGATCAAAGACCGGGGCCGCCTGCAAGTCCATAATCCCATCTATCAAGCAATCTTTAACCTCCATTGGCTGGCCCTGGCAAAATCAACCTAATACTAAATCCTGTTTAATAAGTTATAGGATAGTGGGAAGTTAAAGTTAGATTGGGAGTTATCAAACTATTAAAAGCCGATTCGTTATTACACTCTAAGCAGTCGCTGATTTAGCAGCACTCGCTCCTATCATTCGAGAGATCAAAACCCTGGAAGTCCCCAAAAACTCCAAAATCTGAATCGCTAGTTGGTGAGAGGAATGTCAAGATTTATTAAATATAGAGAAATTGCGGCATGGGATATAATATACATGGTTGCCTATTAGTCTAAGTCAAATGAACATTAGACCTCTTGCAAAAATCAAAAATCTTCCGTTAGGTGAGGAGTCAGGCTTCGGCCGTGAGACTTCGGAGTGAGACTTCGATGGATCAGATAGTGATGCCATTCAGACTTAAATTGACCTTTTAAATACAGCAACTTTTTCTGGAATGTAGTGATTAGGAAAAATTTAAGAATACTTTCTCACCTAGCCCGAGCTTTTATTTAACTAATTCCGAGGATAATTACCGTGAAAACAGCGAAATATCCCGAAAAAATTGCCGCTCTCTGGACAACATTCCTCTTGGGAACCCTATTTCACACCCAACTGGGTTTAATGCCGCTCTTCCATGGTCAATCGATCGTCGAGAGTCATCAAACTAGCAATCTCGATCCGATTTTCTGGGGAATGTTGCTCTTTTTTTTGTTGCCAATGTTAGCGATTATCGGGGTCAATTTTAGCGAAAGTCGCTCCTTGAGAAAAACCCATTTCTGGCTAACAATTCTCTATTCTATCTTAAATTTAGCCCATCTCATCGCTGATCTTCTGGTCAGACCGATCGCTTGGTATCAAATCGCTCTCATGGCAATTTTATTGATCATCGGACTGATTTTAAATCTAGTTTCCTATCAATGGCTGCGGTTAGCGATCGCCCATCCGCACCATCTCTCGGAAAGTCATTAGCAGTGCCAAGATCAAGAGGATGCCTTTTGATCTTAAGTTGGTGCTTATTAGGGTAAAAGCCAGCTTAAACCAGAGCTAAAGGGATTTTTTCGGATAATTTAGCTTAAAAAATCTAATTAATCCCTATTATTCCCTAGATCAGCCCATAAATTGCCCCTGTTTCTGGTCTGCTGCTGCCACCTCATCTCACCAAGTATGGATCTTTTTAGCTATGATAGTTCAGAAGCAAGCCAATAAAGGGAACTTTTGGGGCTGGTTATTCATCAGAAAACTCCTAATCGGAGGAGTTAAGCAGACGATATAGTTCAGATTAACGGCAAATATTGGTTAATAGTAATAACGAGGTAATTATTTTGATGAAATCTCTCATTCGTTGGACGGCAACTCTTAGTTTAGTGGGAACGACAATGTTGACTTCGCTGCTGGGCAGCTATTCTAAAGCACTCGCTTTACCGGAAGAACAAATCGTCAAAACCTTGCAGTCTGTACCTGTCTTCGCTATTGCCGATGATCAAGGAGTCCCCTTAATTGCCGTGGGAGAAAAAGAACAGAAATTCACGGGGGTTTTTATTAGTAAGCAGGACGCACAAAACTTTTTTGAACGACTGAAAAAAGAGAATCCTGAAGTGGCCAGCAAAGTTAAAGTTCAGGCTGTTTCTTTGGCACAAGTCTATAAAATGCAAGCCAGTCAAACCGAACAAAATCGTTTAATTATCGATTTTGTTCCCAAAGAGTCGGAAGTAGAATCGGCGAAAAAACTGCTCAGTGAAAGAGGTCAACAGTATCAAGGTGGTGTACCTTTATTTGTGCCGAAAGCGGGAAAAGAGAGTAATTTTCTGGTAATCAGTCGCAATAATCAGGATTTTATTCCTTTCTTCTTTGAAAAAGCCGCCGCTTTGCAAATGGTAGAACAATATAAAAAAGCTAATCCCGCCGAAGCAGCCACGGTGAAAATTGATGTTATTCCCTTAGAAAGTGTCATCGCCACCCTACAACAAAGTAACGATGAAGCTTTAACTAAAATTCTCCTCTATCCTAGCCAAGAAACGATTGATTTTATCCGAGCAAATAGCAACCAAAATGCTCCCAACCAAGCGCCGGCAAATCAGCCACGCCCTAATAATAATACCAATAATCCCCCCGCCCCCAATCGTTAAGCCTTGTGTCTGCTAGTATTTCCGGTCAAGAATTAAGTCAATGGCGCCAACAGGCGATCGCTGATTTAGAGCAAGCGCAACTATCTCCGAAGGAAGTGGATATCTTTCTGCAAGCAGTGACAGATTTAGATTATCTTTCCCTGCGCTTACAATCCTTTCGGGAACGAGAAAAAATCCCCTTGAGTTATTCTTGGTCGGAAATTACTAAACGCTGGCAAAAACGCCTGCAATCAAGGGTTCCCTTGCAGTATTTGCTCGAATCGGTGGTCTGGCGTAATTTTACCCTAAAAGTCTCCCCGGCGGTCTTAATTCCTCGTCCCGAAACCGAGTTATTAATCGATATTGTTGGAGAAACCGTCAGAGGAGACGACGGGGGAATCTGGGTAGATATGGGAACCGGTAGCGGTGCGATCGCTATTGGTTTAGCCAGTATCTTGACAAAAGCAGAGATATATGCTATTGATTACAGTCAAACGGCTTTAGCGATCGCCAAAGAAAATATCATCAAGACGGGTTTTGCCGACAGAATTATCTTAAAACAGGGTTCTTGGTGGACACCCCTAGAGAAATGGAAAGGACAGATTAGCGGTATGGTGTCCAATCCTCCCTATATTCCCAGTGCAGAAATCCTCGACTTACAAATTGAAGTGCGGGAACATGAACCCCGTTTGGCCCTGGATGGAGGTGAAGACGGATTGACCGCGCTGCGCTATCTAGTGGCCACTGCTCCCGATTATCTGCGATCGGGAGGCCTTTGGCTAGTGGAAATGAGAGCCGGTCAAGGGGAAAAAGTAGCGCAAATGCTGGAAAATCAGGGCAATTATCGACAAATTCAGATTATTAACGACCTAGCAGGTTTTGATCGCTTTGTTTTGGCCGAGCGAATTTAGCGCAATGCACCCGCTTCGCAGTCCCGCAGCCAGAGACGCACCGCTTGGCCGATGGTGCCTTGACTGGTTTCTAGGGGAGGTAAGGGGACTTGAGCGGGTTCCAGGGAAGCTAATTGACTGTAAACCGTCACTAATCGCCATCCTTCCCCAGTTTTAGTTAAGAATAACCAGTGATAATTCTGGAGGCTGACAGAGCGATTTTTGCTATACTGACGCTCTAAAGTCGTAAAAAAAACCTGTTGAGTGTCATCGGCAATTTGACCGGAATATTGACTAGCACTTAAAGGTAGGGGTGCAAATTCGGGACGACCGGCAATAATCACAAAAACCGGTGTAGATAATTCTTGATCGATTTGGGAGCGGGTAATAACTCGATTAGCATAACTGGGTAAATCTGACAAGAGGCGATCAACTAAAAGATTTAAATCCTCTGGACAGCTAGAAAGAGGACGACTAACAGCTGGCGAGTTAATCCCGAAAATAACCAGTAATACCCCTAAATATCGGCTAATTCTTGACAAATTTTTGTCCATGCTACCTTTGGCTCCTCGGCACCGGTGATCGGTCGTCCAATTACTAGATAATCAGCCCCAGCTTTAAGCGCTTGGGCCGGAGTCATCACCCGACTTTGATCCCCTTTGATTGACCAGGAGGGACGAACTCCGGGGCAAACTAAGAGAAAATCCTCTCCACAGACGCGACGCAATTGCGCCACTTCTTGGGGAGAACAAACCGCCCCATCAATTCCCGATTCTTTGCCCAATAATGCCAGATTTAAGGCATATTCCGATAGCTCTAGGGGAATTTTGAGGTCGAGGGCTAATTCGCGGGCGTTAAGGCTGGTTAAAACGGTGATAGCGAGAAGTTTTGGCGGCGATAGCAGGTCAGAGATTGCCTCCTTAGCCGCCGTCAATGCTTGCCGTCCGGCTGTTGCGTGCAGGGTGAGTAAATCCACTCGATAGCGACTGGCGGAACGACAGGCCCCGGCGACCGTATTGGGAATATCATGAAATTTGAGATCGAGAAAGATCTTT
Source organism: Microcystis sp. (assembly GCF_048564745.1). Taxonomy (NCBI): domain Bacteria; kingdom Bacillati; phylum Cyanobacteriota; class Cyanophyceae; order Chroococcales; family Microcystaceae; genus Microcystis; species Microcystis sp. The sequence goes on along the minus strand of NZ_JBLZRT010000012.1, from coordinate 127,636 downwards.
TTTTGTCTTTCTTGCAGAATTGCTAGAATTTCTGCACCGCTACTGACAAATAATTCTAGTCCCACTTTCCAAAAACTGACTTCCGGCAACAGATCAAGCAGTGCGATCGCTGATTCTAAATCCGGCACATCGAGAGGAACAATAATTCGGTCTGAGTTGGTCATATTGGGGCGATACAGTGGGGGTGTGGGGTGTGGGGTGTGGGGTGTGGGGAGAGGGAAGCGGGGAGAGGGAAGTGGGGAAGTGGGGAAGTGGGGAAGTGGGGAAGTGGGGACGGAGTTTAAAGGCAGTACAGCTTAAATCAGAGAAAAATCCAGTCGGCAAAAGTGGCAGCCTGTCCGCAGTAAATGCCATCACGATCGATGATATTCCAAACGATCGCTTTTTCAATGCGAAATAGTTGACCGTTTTTCGTGATCCTTACCCCGTGATAATCGTTGATATAGCCCTGTTTTTTGACTAAATCCAGCATTTTTTGGCGTTCTTGGGCGGGTTCCTCTCCCTCTACCGTTGCTCGCGAAGGAGTTGCTAATAATTCTTGCCAAGTTAAACCCCAGAGATCGAGGGCGCAGCGATTACCATAATTGAAGATCGGATTAGTTTGTGTACCGTGGGAAACTAGCACAAAAGGGGCATAAAAGAGCATTTTACTCTGTTCTTTGCCAGTACCGATCCAGGGTAAAAGCGATCGCCCGATTAACTGTTCATAACTATCCAGCAGCAATTCTGTCCAAGCTATAATAGCTAAATCTTCCCAAATTTCCATAAAATTATCTTGAAAAACCGGTTTAATCTTCCCTTTGCCAATATTTATAGGCCGCGTAGGCTAAAGTAATCACTCCCGTCAGAATTGCCGACTCATCCACTAAAAATTCCGGATGGTGAAGGGGGGGATTGAGGAGGTGAGGAGAACCCACTCCCAGACGGAACATTGTCCCCGGGGCCTGTTGCAAATAAAGGGAAAAATCCTCGGCCCCCATGGAGGGTTCCGAGAGAATTAAAACCCGATCCTGTCCCCAAGCTTCTAAACCAGCTTCTTCCACCAAACGGGTTAAAAATTGGTCATTTTGCACCGATGGCACACCCCGGCGATATTTTACTTGACATTTTGCGTTATAGGTGCTACAGACATTCGTGACCAAACTCTCGATCCATTCCGGGAGATGGGCGTGGGTTTCTGGGTGCAGCGATCGCACTGTTCCCGCCATGCGTACCTGATCGGCGATGACGTTGGGGGCGCGACCACCGCTAATCTGCCCGATGGTGAGGACAATGGGACGCAAAGGGTTTTGAGTCCGACTAATTGCCTGTTGCAAAGTGGTGATTACTTGCGAGGCGATCCAGATAGCATCGATCGCCTCGTGGGGCCGGGCCCCGTGGCCGGATTCCCCTTGAATAAAAATCTCCAGATCGTCGGCAGCCGCAGTTAAGGCCCCGTAACGAACCCCGATTGATCGGGCCGGAATCGAGGGGAAAACGTGCAGCCCGAAAACGGCGCTGACATCCCGCATCACCCCTTCCTGGATCATCCAACTGGCCCCCTGGGCGATTTCCTCTGCTGGTTGAAAGAGAAAGCGTATTTTTCCCCCCAAAGGTTCCGAGAGACGGGAAAGCACCATCGCCACCCCTAAACCGACGGTAGCATGAACATCGTGACCGCAGGCGTGCATAATCCCCGGTTTGCGGGAAGCAAAGTCTAAATCGGTTCTTTCTTGGATTGGTAGGGCATCCATATCGGCCCGGATGGCTAAAATCCTTCGATCACTGCCTTTTCCTGCCAATTCTCCCTTAACTCCCGTTTTTCCCACCGCTTCCTGCACCGATAGACCACAGGAAGACAAAACCCCGGCAATATAGGCGGCAGTTTGATATTCTTGCCCGCTTAACTCTGGATTCGCATGAATGTGGCGGCGAATCTCCACTAATCGGGGTGCGAGACTCTCGGCTATGTTTTTAATCTCGGAGAGCATGAAACCAGTTTTACAGTATCTTTAGGGTTAATCATAGATCATTTTTTACCTGAAAAGTTGGGTTTGGCTGATTTTCAGTCTCAACTGTCTTCTCGGCATTCTTTCAACCTAGTACTAAGCTAATTTGTCAAGAGGATGCACGAGTTACTATTCATCTCTTGATTCGGCAACGCCTCTTGAGAGAAAATTCCAGCTATGATAGGAAACATTGTCTAGTTAGGAAAAAAACATGGTTCAGTCTTCCGAAAAAATTGAAGTTAAGTACGGGGAAAGAGAAATTGCCGAAGGAACATTAATTACTTTTCCCAATCCACGCCCTGGCAGAAATTACGATATTCATATTACTCTGCCGGAATATACCTGTAAGTGTCCCTTTTCCGGTTATCCCGATTTTGCCACTATTTATCTTAGCTACGTTCCCGATCAAAAGGTGATGGAATTAAAGGCGATTAAACTTTATATTAATAGTTATCGCGATCGTTATATTTCCCACGAAGAAGCAATTAACCAAATTTTAGATGATTTGGTGGCCGCTTGCGAACCCTTGCAGATGAAAGTTAAGGGGGATTTTCATCCCAGGGGTAACGTACATACCGAGGTGGAGGTGATGTATAAAAAAGAATAGCATAATGGTCTAGTTTGGGGATGGGTTAGCCCCCATCTCTAGCTGTTCTAGTTTTTATTGTCTGAATGGAGATATTAACTCAGAAAGCGATTATACTCAATGATTGAAGACTATTGGCCGGCGATCGATGAACCAAGACAACGAGATTAGTCATTTACTAGACCTCATGCCTGCTTCGGGACGGATGATGACGCGCATTGTCAGCAAACCCGAAAGCAGCAAGGTAATCGAAACTAATTTTCCCCTACCCTGGCAAAGAGGAGTCAGACCGATTCCAATTAATTTTGACCTCTGGCGGCAATTATCAAGATCCCAACGGGATTTAGTCTTGTTAAGGGCCGTCTGTGTTTTAACGGCAGTAAAATGGTTTAAACCCGATCTCGATCGAGTAATTGCTCTGGCTGGTATCATCGGTTTAACCGTGGAAACCCTACAAACCGATGCCGTGGGTATGGCAGTGGCGGGGGGTTTAACTGCCTTGGCAATTAACCGGATTTGGCGGGAAAAACGCAGCCCCCAACGGGAATTAGACGCGGATGAAGCCGCCCTAAAAGTGGCCGTTAGACGCGGTTACACGGAAACCGAGGCTGCTAAAAGTTTATTATCGGCTATTGAGACTATAGCTGAAATTGAGGGGCGATCAAGTCTCAATTTTAACGAGTTATTGCGCTGTCAAAATCTGAAAAAATTAGCCAATCTCTCCTTTGTTGGTGTTCCCGATCAGGTGAGACAATCTTAAGGTTAGTTGTTTTGGCTACTGGCTTTCTTTTTACCGATTACCGATCACTGATCACTTAAATCCCTAACCATAAAATAACTACTATAAAAATATTTTTCCCCTTGCTCAATGGCTGCAATTGACTCTTTAGAAAAAGCCTTAAAATATTACTTTGGCTACGATCAATTTAGACCGAATCAACGCCAAATAATTGAGGCTGCTTTAAATAATCAGGATTTATTAGTAATTATGCCCACTGGAGGCGGTAAATCTCTCTGTTTTCAGCTACCTGCTTTAATCAAAAAAGGGGTGACGGTGGTGGTTTCTCCCCTAATTGCTTTAATGCAGGATCAAGTAACTGCTTTAGCTGATAATGGCATCGGGGCAACATTTCTCAATAGCACTTTAAACGCTAAACAAGTCAGAGAAAGAGAATCTTTAATTCTGCAAGGAAAAATTAAACTGTTATATGTCGCCCCAGAAAGATTATTATCGCCTAGTTTTTTAGATTTTTTAGCTGTTATTGATAATTACCTCGGTTTAGCCTGTTTAGCTGTGGATGAAGCTCACTGTGTCTCCGATTGGGGTCATGATTTTCGCCCTGAATATCGACAAATTAAACAAGTTCGTCAACGCTTTCCCTCTGTGCCAATTCTCGCTTTAACTGCCACCGCTACCCAACAGGTGAGGGAAGATATTATCCAACAATTAGGATTGCGAGATACTTCCATTCATATTGCTAGTTTTAATCGTCCTAATCTTTATTATGAAGTTCAACCTAAAACCAGTAAATCTTATCAGCAATTGTATCAATATATTAAAGGACAAAAAGGATCAGGAATTGTTTACTGTATCAGTCGCAAAACCGTCGATCAAGTTGCCGAACAGTTACAAAAAGATGGTATTAATGCCCTACCCTATCACGCCGGTATGAACGATCAGGAAAGAAGCGAAAATCAAACCCGTTTTATTCGGGATGATGTGCAGATTATGGTGGCGACAATTGCCTTTGGTATGGGGATTAATAAACCGGATGTACGCTTTGTCATTCATTACGATTTACCCCGCAATTTAGAGGGATATTATCAAGAATCGGGCCGTGCGGGTAGGGACGGAGAACCGGCTAAATGTACCCTCTTTTTTAGCTTTGCCGATGCCAGAAAAATTGAGTATTTTATTAACCAAAAAACCGAGCAAAATGAACAACAGAAAGCTCGTCAACAATTGCGACAGGTGTTAGATTATGCCGAAGGGACTGAATGCAGAAGATCGAGTGTACTAGGCTACTTTGGAGAAAGTTTTGCGGGTAACTGTGGTAACTGTGATAACTGTCGGAATGGGAACAATTCTGAGGATTGGACAATCGAGGCACAAAAATTTTTATCCTGTGTAGCGCGGACGGGACAAAAATTCGGTATGATGCACATAATCAACGTACTCAGGGGAGGAAAAGGTGAAAGAATCACCCAATATCAACATCATTTATTATCCACTTATGGCATCGGTAAGGATAAAACTCTCGGGGAGTGGAAACGTTTAAGTCGTTCCCTTGTCCAGCAAAATATATTAGTAGAAACTGAAGACGATTTTAGAATCTTGAAACTTAATCAACACAGTTGGGAAGTGATGCGGAAAGAACGTTCCGTGTTTATTGCCGTCCCCCAAAAAGCTAACGGTCAAATCTTGGGAGACGACAATCCCAATATGGTGGAAAGTGATTTATTATTCGAGCGCTTGCGGCAACTGCGGAAGAAAATTGCTGATAGTCAAGGGGTTCCTCCCTACGTTATTTTCCATGATTCTAGTCTGCGTTTGATGGCCCAATCAAAACCCCGGAGTTTAGAGCAGTTTCGTCAAATTTCTGGAGTAGTACAAAGCAAAGTTCAACAGTATGGGGATATATTTATAGCGGCAATTAATGATTTTTGTCAGGATAGTCTTCCCTCTACTCAATTCCTCACTCTCCAATACTATCAAGATGGTTTGAATGTGGAAGAAATCGCTCGCAAAAGAAGCTTAAAAGTCTCAACCATCTATGAACATTTAGCTAAATTGCTGGAAGCTGGTTACGAAATTGATATTAATCAGTTAGTTTCTAAGAATAAACAGGAATATATTCGTTTAGCGATTAAAAAAGTTGGCGTTCAATCCCTGAAAACTCTCAAAGAAAATCTGGGAGATAATTATAGTTATGAGGAAATTAAATTAGTTGTTGCTTGGCAAAGACGACTTTAAAAGCTATAGGAGAGCGGGAATTATGAATTATGAATTATGAAGTGGGGAAGTGAACTGATAACTGATAACTGATAACTGATAACTGAATTAAGCAAACCCTATTTAGGGGACAAACGTTCTTGAATTTTATTAATTGCCCAGCTTAAAATCGCCCCCGCAATTAAAATACTAATAGCAGGATTGAATAAGGGCAGCCAAAGACGCTGAAAAAGTTTAAATCCTAGGGGAATTCCCGTGGATTCACCGATAACAGCCACGGCAAACCAGAGAAAACCCGCTATCACTAAAAACACATCAAATATTAAGATTCTATTCAACCACTTGACAAATTGCTCTTTCATTGCATTAAAAACTTAGGTTATTTATACAGTTTATTCACGAAAAAGTATAGCATTGTCACCTTAATCCCAAGCTCTCCAGAGCCAAGCTAGTCCGGCAGTCATGATTAAAACTTTAGTTAACCAATCTCCCCAGCGCACATATAAAGTTCTCGTATCCCGTCGATAAATTGTTTCGCTATGGATTTGATATTTATCCAGATCCGATAGCCAAAGGTGATTACCGTGGGGATCGACAAAAGCAGAATAACCCGTATTGGTGGCCCGGGCCATCCATCGATCGGTTTCGATCGCTCGCATGGTATCCTGAGCATGGTGTTGAGCGGGCATGGCGTGGCTATAATGGGCGTTATTAGAAGCAGTAATAATAAATTCGCCTCCCCTAGCAGTTTGACGGCGAAAATGTTCGGAAAAAGCCGACTCGTAACAAATGCCCACAATGATTTTACCGAAAGGACTGTCAATAATTTGATCAGGATTTCCCTGGATTAAATGCGCTTGCAAGGGAGAAAGGCGATCAACAATTCCGCCCAAAATTTCCTGAAAAGGAACGTATTCGCCTAAAGGCACGAGAATTACTTTATCATACCGACTAATCACCTGTCCCTCGCCATCAATGGTCAAGAGACTATTATTATAACCCTTGTCCACCTTGCCAAATGCACCCAACCAGATCGGCGTTTTTTTGGCTAAAATTGCCGAATAAATCGAGCTATTATTGACTAAGTTCTCCCAATAGTAGGGTAAGGCGGTTTCAGGAGTTAAGACGGCATCTACTCCTTGATCGGCGAGAATTTGATAACCAGAGGTGTAACCTTCGATCGCCTTTTGAAATCCTAGGGGCGAAAGTTTAATTGTGTTGGGAATATTGCCCTGAATTACGCCAATTTTTATCCCTAAATCCCTTGACTTTTCGATCGGTTTATGGTATGTGTTCCATCCCCAGAGATGCAGGCTCAAACAAATGAGGAGGGGTAAAGAGAGAAAAGCGAGATTTTGCCGCGATTGACGGATTAGGAGCAAGCTTTCGGCGATTAAACCGTTAACTGCCACAATTGCCGCCGTTATCGTCGTAAAACCCGATAATTTTCCCAATTGCAGAATCAATAAATTATGGGGACTTTGACTATAAGCAAGGGTAGTCCACCAGAGAGGGGATTGACTCCAGAGAGATTCTAACCCACACCAGAGGGCAGTACCGATGAAAACCCGCAGGAGAGCATCCCTAAAAGATGACTGATTAACACTTTTGTTGACATAAAACATAACTAACGTCCAAGTTAGCACGATCGCCGTTCCCCAAAAAGTAATAAACAGCCAACAAAACAGAGCAATTGACAAACTCGCTAACCAGGGGACACCCATCCACGTCATCGGGTGAATTCCCGTGATCCAGAATAAAGCGAGGCCATGGTAGGCAAAACCCCAGCCAAAACCGTATAAAAGCTGTTTTTTTAGGGATTTTTCCCCTAATCTCACAACCATCCACAGGGGGACGAGAGAAATCCAAGCGAGTAACCACCAAGAAACTGGCGCTACTGTTAACCCCATCCCCACACCGGCCAAAATTGCCCAGAGAAAACGCACCATTTTTCACTCCAGTCAGGTTAAACTGGTCTGACCCACTAGATCTCAGAGTAGCTAGAGGGAAGACAAAAAACAAGAGACAGACAGAAGTTTTGGCTACATCTACAATAGAGCAGTTAGTGAGTAAAAAAGCCCCTCGATCAGATGCGATGGCACGCTATAGACTCAGATAAACAGGGAGATGGGGAATGTTACCCTCACCCTGAAAGTCTAAACCCAGACTAAATAAGTGATTGAATAGATGGATAATTTTAACCCCAAAATAACAGCCCTGGCTCTTGTCTTGAATGTCGAGGAAAATCTCGAAGATATTTTTCGGAAAATAGCTAGTATGAGCGCTCATCAATTGCAAGCGCGGCACTGTTCAATTATGTTAAGCTCTCCACAGGAATTAAAAGGGGAAATTACCGATTATCTAGAAGTTTTTGCCCATGATGATGAGCTATCACCTTTAGCTGATCAAGAAATAATTAAACTTGATCAACTTATTGCCGGCACTGTAGCGGCGACGGGGAAACCTTTACTAATTAAGGATATCACTCGATCGCCATTTGCCAGTGCAGCCCCTTATTCCAAAAAATCAAATAATAATAGTTTTATAGCCGTACCGATTATCCTCAATCAGCAGGTAATCGGAGTAATTAATCTCAGTTTTCCCCTAGACAAAAAACATTTTGAACTATTAGATTTAGAAATCTTGCAGTTATTCGCTCAACAGGCTGCCCAATCCCTGCAAATTTTTCATTTGCAAGGGATGTTAAAATCTCGTTTTGTGGCCATGGCAGTGACTAGAGAAATAGCAGAAATTCAGTCCGAACATTCGATCGCTGTCCATCCTTATCCCCCGAAATTAGCCAAAATTGTCGCTAAGGCTTTTTTTAAAGAATTAACTCAGGCCGGTTTTGGCACCCATGAAGTTATTGAGATTGCCAATGAGGTTTTGAGTTTACTACAAAAGACTCTTAATAAACATAAAAATCGTCTGGAAGCAAAAGATTGAGCGCTAGTCAGGGGTTAAAATCTACTAACTTGCCACTCCCGTGCAGTCCCAAGTAATAATTGAGATGGTTAACAGCTTAATTTACTGATCACCGCTGCCGTCCTGCCGTCCTAATTCATAAACACCGGAGGCAACACAAGCGAGAATACCGACACTAATCGGCCAACTTTTTCCTAAACTAATCTCGATTAACCAATCGGATAAACCGCCGAGAATGAGAAAGGGAATAATACTAAAGATAGAGGCATAAAAAGCATTTTGGGATTCTCTGGCGACGCGAGTTTTTTCAAACTCCTCTAGGGAAGTATAGAGGAAACGCTCGGCAAAATTAAACCAGCGATCAAAAATTTCTATAAACCAATTTCGCACCCCGGCTAACCCCAAATATAATGCTAAAGACCAGAGACAGCTACCGGCAATAAAAGCCGGAGAAATATTGATAGTGAAGGGCAGAAAGTCGATTACCATAAATGAGAGCCACAGAAGTGGTAAATTTGAGCGAACGGCTTGATCGATCTTAACAAGTCTTGACCCTTGCACCAAAAAGATGAAAATTCTTCAGATTGTTCCTTCGATTTCCCTTGTTTACGGGGGTCCTAGTCAAATGGTACTCGGTTTGTCAGCAGCCTTAGCCCAACTGGGCCAAGATGTGACTATTATCACCACCGATTCCAATGGTGACACGGGACAAGCACCCCTAGATGTGCCTTTGGGGGTCCCTGTTAGTCAAAATGGCTATCAAATCTATTATTTTCCCTGTTCTCCCTTTCGGCGCTATAAATTTTCCCTTGATCTGTTTACTTGGTTGGCTAATAGGGCAAAAGATTACGATATCGCCCACATTCACGCTTTATTCTCCCCGGTAAGCAGTATATCAGCTTCGATCGCCCGTTACCGTCAACTGCCCTATATTCTCCGTCCCCTAGGCACCCTCGATCCGGCAGATTTGCAAAAAAAACGGCAACTTAAACAAATATATGCCAATTTTCTGGAAAAACCCAATTTAGCGGCGGCGGCGGCGGTTCATTTTACCAGTCAGCAGGAGTGTCAAATCGCCGAAAGATTTAATATAAAAACTAAGGATATTATCATCCCCCTAGGGGTAGATTTTTTTAACCCACAAGCTTTACCAGTAAAGGGTTTTGAGCTTCCCGAAAATAAACCGATCATTCTCTATATGTCCCGTCTTGATCCGAAAAAAGGTCTAGATTTATTGCTGCCCAGTTTAGAAAGGTTGTTAGAAAAAGGCCTAGATTTTCATTTTGTCTTAGCAGGAGGTAATCCCCAGGACCGGGAGTACGAAAATCGGATTAAAAATCAGATCGAGCGGTCAATCTTGGGCAAAAATACGACAATTACCGGATTTGTCACTGGAGAAGTGAAAAATAGCCTCCTCGCTAGGGCCGATTTATTTGTTTTACCTTCCTACTATGAAAATTTTGGCATTGCGGTTGCAGAAGCCATGGCCGCCGGAATTCCCGTGGTGATCTCGGATCGGGTGGATCTGCATCCTGCGGTGGCAGCAGCGGCCGCGGGATGGGTGACAGCTTGTCAGCTTGAGGATTTAACTAATACTTTGGAAGCGGCTATCACTAATCCTGAAATTCGCCAACAACGAGGGAAAAATGCCAGGGATTTAGTCTTAAATCAATACAGTTGGTCAGCGATCGCTGAACAGCTGTTAACTGTCTATCAAGATTTAGTCTGCGCTATCGATCGTCCCCTGCTCGATCGAAGTCACAGACGGATTAAGATTTAGGCCATCAGGATAACCAGCACTAAAAATGCCAGTAGGGTTAAACCTGATTGCAGAAAGACGGGGAGTGCAAAAGAATTCATAACAGTGGCTCACTTTCTAGGGACGGCTCTATTCCCAATATACGCTTTCATCTCCGCTAATTCCTCATATTTTTGGGCGCAATGTCATCATCCCATCATTTATTCATCCCATAGGGAAAATTTGAGGCAAATTGTACCGCATTCAAACTGGGTAGGGAACATTTTAATACAAATGTACGAAACTTAGTCACTCCCCACCCCGTTAAGTAGCTAAGTAGTTAGGTGTTAAAAACTATCGGATCCCCCCTTATCAAGGGGGGATTAAGGGGGTATCGAACCCAAAATCTATCTTCAATTTAATTATAACCAGCTACTTAACTTAAGTTTCAGCGTCGTGATTATAATTAGGGAATGATAGAAATTCTTAGGCAATAGGATCACATCAGTGTTGATAAATCATCTTTTCTTCGGCGCTTTCCTACCCCTTGATACTCTCCTGTCCACTCAGGGGATTATGGTTATGCTCCTGGCCGCTTATGCTTTAGCCATGTGGATGTTTCTAACTAGCGCCCCAAAAGTTCATACAATCATGGTGACAGATTTGGAGACAGCCCGACAATTTTATGAAGGACTTTTAAATTTACCCACCGCCGATGTCCCCCTCCATTACTATTACAATTATGAGCAGACGATGGGCAATAATATGATTGACCCATTTTATATGTCTAGTAATCCGGCTGTGACTACTGCCAACCCTTCTTTGGGAGATCAACCCCAGGGTTTATGGTATCAGTTAAAGAAAAATACCCAACTGCACATCGTTGGTGGGGCAACCGCAGGTTATAAGGATCGTCATCGTCACGTTTGTTTTGATCACGATTGTTTAGAACAAATTCTGATGCGGGTGGAATCACGACGCTTAAAGTATAAAGTTCGTCGCAATAAACCTTTAAATTTTTTGGTCAAAGATAATGCTGATCGCGTGATTGAAATGGCCGAAGTCTCGAATTAGTTAACAATTAGATTGGGGGCAACCATAACGGTAAATAACTAAACTATGAATGCTCAACTGCTCACAATCGTTTTAATTTCTTTAGGGGTAGGTATTGGTTTGGCCATTCTACTCCTGATTTTAGTCAAGTTAAGACGCTGCAACCAACAGGTAAATAGTATCGTCGATTATCACTCTCTCATCGGTTTAATCGGAGTTGTTCAAATCCCCTTCGATAAAAATAGCAAGGGGAAAGTGCGAGTTAATGTCGGGGATAGTCTGATCGATATAGTAGCGATAACGGAAGGGGAAGAACAATTTAATGTCGGGGATCAAGCATTTATCCTCAATTTCCAGGATAATAAAGTTTTAGTCATTGCGGAAAAGTATATCAGAGGCGATTTGTAATTTCTTCTAGACCAAAGGGTAACTAACTATGAATAGTCAAAATAATTCCTATCTCATCCAAATCAATCCCAATCAATACGACAACAATAACAATAACAGTGCTGGCAATTTATTATTGAATAGTGTTCCCATCGCTTTATTGATATTTCTGGGGATCGGTGCGATTTGGTTTATCAATTCTTTTTTGTGTATTTGTAAACCCAATGAAGTAGTCATCCTGAGTGGGATGAAACGCAAATCAAAAGATAGACAAGATGCAGGTTATCGAGTTATATCGGGGGGTCGGGCGATTCGTATTCCAATTTTAGAAACCGTTAAACGCATGGATGTCACCACAACCCCGATCAGAATTGAGATTAAAAATGCCTATTCTAAGGGCAATATTCCCCTGAATATAGTGGCAATTGCTAACGTGAAAGTTAGTTCTAAACCTGAAATAGTCGGCAATGCGATCGAACGTTTTTTAGATCGAGATCGAGAAGAAATTATTCGCGTAGCTAAAGAAACTTTAGAAGGAAACTTGCGGGGTGTAGTCGCAACAATGACCCCCGAACAAGTGAACGAAGATCGCCTAAAATTTGCCGAAAGTATTACCAGTAACGTTAGTAAAGACCTGTTTAAACTCGGTTTAGAAATTGATACTCTCAAAATTCAAAATGTTGCCGATGACGTGGATTATCTTAACTCCCTCGGACGGGAAAGAATCGCTTTAGTCATGCGTGATGCTGAAATTGCTGAATCAAATGCCCTCAATGAAGCTGAACAAATAGTCGCGGAATGTGAGGAACAGGCAACCGTAGCTAAAACCCGCGATCAAATTATCATTTTAGAGCAAGAAAACGAGTTGAGAAAGTTAAAGGCAAAACTGGAACAACAGGCTAAATCGGAAGAAGAAATAACTATCGCCGCCGCTAAGGAAAAACGTGCTATAGTTGAAGAAAAATTTCAACAGGTCAGGGCAGAATTGGAAAGATTACGTCTCCAAGCAGATCAAGTTTTACCCGCAGAAGCGCAGCAGGAGGCCGAAACTTTCCGCGCTAGAGGACAAGCGGCAATTTTTGAAGAAAATGCTAAAGCTGAAGCCTTGGTTAACGAATTATTCGCGGAAGTCTGGCAAAACACCGGCAGCGAAGCAGAAGCAATTTTCTTGATTCAACAGTTAGAAACTATCCTGGAAGAAGCGATTAAAATTCCTAAACGATTACACCTCGAGCGAGTTAATATCGTTGATAATGGTGATGGTAAATCCCTGGCTACCCTGATCAAAGTCTATCCCGAAATCGTTAATCAATTCCTCGCCAGTGTCCATCAAACCCTCGGTATTGATGTGGTGGGAACTCTCACCAATAAAATTGAAAAATAGCAGTCAGAAAACCTACTAAACAGGCCTTCTAAAATAGATTGTAACCGAGATCGAGCAGGGTTAAAACCGCACTCGATCTCACCGATAATAATCCCCGTCTTTTGCAAGCGGGGAGATGTCAACTCATCAATACTTGGGACCCTATCAATCAATTTTCCCGGTCGAAGCAGCATTGACTATAAACTTGCTAAAACCTCCTTAGCGGCGGCCAAAGTCCGTTCGATATCGGCCTCTGTGTGAGCTAAAGAAGTAAAACCGGCTTCAAACTGGGAAGGAGCTAGATAAACGCCTCTTTCCAACATTCCCCGGTGAAAACGACCAAATTTAGCCACATCGGCCTTTTTGGCATCTTCATAATTATGCACGGGGGTGCCAGTAAAAAACATCCCGAACATGGCACTGATATGACCCCCAGAAACGCTATGACCAGCATCTCTAGCCACTTTCAGCAGCCCTTCAGTTAAGGATTTGGTCACTTTATCGAGATATTGGTAGGTGCCGGGGCGCTGGAGTAACTCGAGGGTTTTAATTCCTGCTGTCATGGCCAAAGGGTTGCCGGATAAGGTTCCCGCTTGGTACATCGGGCCGGCCGGAGCCACCATCGCCATAATATCGGCCCGACCACCGTAGGCCCCCACCGGCAGCCCACCGCCGATAACTTTGCCGAGGGTGGTTAAATCGGGGGTAATGCCGAATTTTTCCTGAGCGCCACCGTAGGCGATGCGGAATCCGGTCATTACCTCATCAAACATTAATAAGGCTCCGTATTCCTTGGTTAATTCCCGCAATCCTTCTAAAAAGCCTGCATCCGGCACGATAAAGCCAGCATTACCCACCACTGGCTCTAAAATCACCCCGGCGATAGAGTCGGGATTTTCGACAAAGAGGGCTTTTACCGCTTCCAGGTCATTGTAGGGGGCGGTTAAAGTGTTGTTAGTGGTGGTTTTGGGAACCCCCGGCGAGTCGGGTAGGCCCAGGGTGGCTACACCAGAGCCAGCTTTAACCAGGAACATATCGGCATGACCGTGGTAACAGCCCTCGAATTTGATGATTTTATCCCGGCCGGTAAAAGCCCGCATTAAGCGCAGGACGGACATACAGGCTTCGGTGCCGGAATTGACAAAACGCACCATTTCAATGCTGGGAACGGCATCAATCACCATTTCAGCGAGAATATTTTCCTGGACACAGGGAGCGCCAAAACTGGTCCCTTTGTCCAGGGCCTGGTGTAGGGCGGCAATCACTTCGGGATGGGCATGACCACAGATAGCCGGCCCCCAAGTTCCCACATAGTCGATGTATTCGTTACCGTCCACGTCGCGAATATAGGCCCCTTTGACGCTTTCAAAAACGATGGGTTGACCACCGACGGATTTAAAGGCCCGCACGGGGGAACTGACACCCCCCGGCATTAATTTTTGAGCGGCTGTAAAGATTTCTTTCGATTTTGTTGTTTGATACGAAGATGTGCTAACCAATCCTGTCTCCTTGTCTATTTGAGTCTATCGGTTTCGGGGAATGCCCGGAGCTTTGTTTTGTTAATTTCCTGCTGCTTGTTCCATTTTAAAGATCACCAGCCTACATTTTACGCAATTTTTTCCCTAAGAAAGATGCTGGTCGGCTCAAGTCTCGCTCTTCTTAACTTATAGCCCCAGGGTTAACAGCTGATAGAATTGGCTGAGAAAGGGCGAAAATTTCACTTTTGACCATTTTTCCACAATCTTTTTAGAATTGCCAGAAAAACCTAGCAATGGGCGAAGTTATTGCTATTGATAGATTTTAGACCAGAAAGAGCGATCGAAAAAAGCTCCGGTTTTCCACAGATTTTCCACAGGGGAATTCTTGCTATTATTTTTTAGCGTACAAAAAAACTATTCCTGCTATGAAATTTACCAGTAGTCAAAGCGAACTCAACAGCAATTTATCCCTAGTTAGTCGGGCCGTTGCCAGTCGTCCTACCCATCCGGTGTTGGGCAATGTTCTCTTTTGTGCCGATGAGGAAAAGGGCGAAATTAGCCTGACTGCTTTTGATTTGAGTTTAGGGATTCGCACCAGTTTTCGGGCCGAGGTGGTGGAAGGGGGTAAGATTACCCTGCCGGCAAAATTACTTAACGATATTGTCTCTCGTTTGGGAGAGGGGGAAATCACTATCTCTGTGGAAGAAAACGAGAATGATGAGGAGCATAGTCTCGCTTTCCTGAAAACTGCCTCGGCACAGTTCCAAATTCGCGGCATGAAGGCCGATGAGTTCCCAGAATTGCCCACGGTGGCCGATGGAGAAATTGTTAATTTACCTATAGTTGCCTTGACAGAGGGACTAAAAGGTGCATTGTTTGCCGCTAGTGGCGATGAAACTAAACAGGTGTTGACGGGGGTGCATTTAACTAAAACCGTCGATTGTCTAGAATTTGCCGCTACAGACGGTCATCGTTTAGCGGTGGTACAAACTCCCCTAGAGGAGGTGGAAAGTGCCTCTGGTGGCTTTAATGTCACCATTCCGGCCCGGGCCCTGCGAGAATTGGAAAGAATGATGGCAACAAAACAAAATATCGAGACTATTACTCTGCATGTGGATGATTCTCAAGTCATCTTTGAAATGGGGGAACAGAGGTTAACCAGTCGTAAGTTAGAAGGGGCCTATCCCACTTATAATCAGTTAATTCCTAAATCCTTCGAGCGTTCTTTGGTTTTAGACCGCAAACAATTAATCCGTTGTTTGGAATTAGTGGCGGTTTTATCGGACCAAAAGAATAATTTAGTCAAGTTTAGTCTCGATAGCGAAAATGACCGTTTATCCCTAGCGGTGGAATCTCCTGATTTAGGTAGCGCCAAAGAGTCCATGGCGGCGGAAATTCAGGGAGAAAGTGGCGATATTGCCTTTAATGTTAAATATTTGATGGACGGTTTGAAGGCTTTACCCAATAATGATATCCAAATGCAGTTAAATGCTAGTACCCAACCGGTTATTTTTACCCCCTTGGGAGGTTTAAAGATGACCTATTTGGTGATGCCGGTACAAATTCGTCAGTAATTTTTACCTAGCAACTAGAGAAGGAGAGGGAGACTTTTCAGCTATCAGCTTTCAGCATTTGTTTGGCAATTGATTAGGCAGTTTTCTAGTTATTAAGTAGGTAGGCGTTAAAAGTTGTCAGCTCCCCCCGCCTATCGGCACCCCCCTTATCAAGGGGGGCAGGGGGGATCGAACCTAAAATCCATTTTTAATTTAATTATAACCAGCTACTTATCACAGTCCGAGTCGCTGACTGCTGACTGCTTAAAGACTCCTGACTCCCCCAATTCCTGGTAATTAATACCAATCATCCATCGACCGGAAAATTGAGGCATCGGGGAACACAGTGGGATTACCACTAGCGTCGATTTTTTGCCGTAATTCTCGCAATTGTTGATTGCCGATGAGAAAATCACTTTCTACTAATTGATAGGGCAGTACATTATTATCTAAAGCATACACTGCCGTGATGCCAGCAGCTACCCCAGAGGACCACTCGAAGGAATGGACACGATAGGCGGCCGCGGCAATATGACTGAGAGCGATACTTTTACCCGCTATCAGTAAATTATCGATTTTTTGGGGAATTATAGCCCTTAAAGGGATCTCGAAGGGGTAAGCTTGGCCCTGTCCCTGTCTTTCTCCTGCTTTTTCTGTATTACCCGGTTTTTCGGGGGGATGTTCCGTCATGCAGGGATGAAAATCAATCGCATAGTGACCGATACCGACGGAATCGGGGTAAATAGTCGATCGCTTGCGTTTAACGGCCTGATCGGGGGATAATGTGCCATCAAGCACGGAAAATCCCTCTAATCCTGCCAAGGTGGCAATTAAGCGCCGATATTCTGCCGGAGAAAGATTTTGACGATAGAAATCGCTTTGAAAATTTTGTCGGGAAATATCGATTTCTGTGACGGTAAAACCAGTGGGGAAAGTCAGGGAAGGACGACCGATAATCCGTCTTGCTTCCCGAATATAGGGATATTTTGACAAACCGTGGGCAGTTCCCATGGGAGAATCAAAACCGGACAGATAACGGTTATTCAAATGGGGAACTTTTACCCCGTCCCCTAACTGGGAATCGGTGGTTCCTTCTACTAACCAATAATAGTAGGAAATGGCGTGTTCTTCGCCCCTGGCGAGGGTTTCTGTGCGTAATCCTCCCATCCATCCCCCCGGAGATAACTGTCCTAACTCTTGCAACTGTTCACGGGTGTAGATAAAGTTATCCTTTGCAGTCCCCGGACGATAATCATTTCCCCAAGTCCAATTCTGCATGGAGATATCCCCCGGGACGGGTTCGGTAAAAGTAATTCCCCCAAAGGTTTTCTCTTTACCCAGTTGTGGACTCCAAATACGACGATAGGTGAAAACTAGGTCAAAATCGGCTAATCGCGGCAATTCATAGCTAAAATAGGGGGCATAGCGTTCATAATAAACGGGTTTCTCGTGGGTTTGTGGTTTTTCTGTTTCCTCCATGGCGAAGGTATAGGTAAAGCCTTGGGTACAGTAGGGGTCGCCAGTGACGCTAGAGGAAGAAGGTTCGAGATAACTGCGCTTATCGACACCTAAACGGTAGGGAATATCTGATAATCCGATGATTTCCCCGGTTTCGGTCGCTTCAATCACATACCAATCTGCTAATTGATTCGGTTGGGAGGATTTGGAGACAAAACGGAGGATTTTTTTATCAAAACGGGGAGAATTTTCGTAGCGATAGATATCCTCCATTTTTTGCGATAAAAACTCGGTATTTAGGGGAGGAGTACCTTTTGCGGGACTATGTTGAATGGCAATTACACTGGTAATCTGTTGACCGGTGCCGCGATTGGGTAAAGTTTCAATATTTAATTCTTTGACTACCGTGGAGGGAAACCATTTCAGGGTTCCTTTACCTTTTTTGGCAGCGTCTTCTAACTGTTGAAATAATAATTTATGTCCGTCAAAAGGGAAAAAACAAGACCCACTTACCCAACATTCCCCGGGGTTTTGTTTGCCGTAATGTTTTCTAATTCTTTCCCTAAATTCTAGATAACCTTTCGGGAAAAATAATTTTTCTCTTTGTGTCCGTCTTTCATCTAACGCTGAGGTTCCTTGAGAAGATATCTGTCCCCCCACCCAGTCGGTAATCTCGGTTAAACAGACGGTTTTTCCTAATAATAAGGCTTCGTAGGCCGCACCGGCACCGGCTAAACCACCACCCACCACCAGAATATCACAGCCGACGCTTTGATCCGGTTCTCGTGGGGGGGCTGCTAGGGTAAGGGGAGTGAAAGCTTGTAGGAGAAATAATCCCAGAGAGAGGGATTTAAGAGGAGTAAAGTGATGATTGAAAATTTTAGGGGACATTATTGACAAATATCAATGTTGTGGCTGAGAGTTTCCTCTTTCTTTGAAGAAGTAGCCAGGGCATCTGTTCCTGAAATCCTGATGTTTTTTTTGGGCGATATTGAGAACTTTGTAGCTTGATGCTGGCTTTTGAGAGATTATACACCTTCAAGCTGACAATCGATCGCTTTTCTGGAAATGTTTTGACAAAATAGAGACATTCTGACTCGGTGTCATTCCCTTTGTTATTCCCTGTCATCCTTCCTAGGTTAAATGCAAAACAAACCCGGGTAAGACATCTTCCCCAGATAAAATCGCAGGTAAATTAATAATTTCCACACCGCTATTTAGTCGGTAGATTTCCACCTGCTGCTGTTGAGGATTAATCAACCAACCCAAACGTAAACCACTGGCTAAATATTCGCGCATCTTTTCGCGTAAAGAGGTTAAGGAATCAGTACGAGAACGTAATTCAATCACAAAATCTGGGCATAAAGGTGGGAACTTTTCTCGCTCTTCTGCGCTCAAAGCTTCCCATCTTTCCCGTTTTATCCAAGCAACATCAGGAGAACGATATCCTCCCTTTGGTAAACGAAAAATTGTCGAAGAACTAAAGACTTTACCAGAATTACTTTGACGATTCCAAATCGTTACATCAGCAATTAAATCAGCTTCTCGATTACCACTATTTCCACCCACGGGAGGCATAATTAACAATTCTCCTTTTTGATTACGTTCTAAATTCCATGTTTGATTAGCCTGACAGAGATGATAAAATTGTTCATCGGTCAGATTAACTGTCTCGATATTTAACACTACCGTTTCCATAATCACTTCTCCTTTTTGCTACTTTATAAGAAT
Organism: Microcystis sp.; assembly: GCF_048564745.1. Lineage (NCBI taxonomy): Bacteria > Bacillati > Cyanobacteriota > Cyanophyceae > Chroococcales > Microcystaceae > Microcystis > Microcystis sp. Next base: position 108,423 of record NZ_JBLZRT010000012.1, on the reverse strand, counting down.
GGCTATATCGGTGATTCATCTCAACCTATTTACCTAATTGACTCTCTAAAAATTCTCGCCAATCGGGATTAGTAGTGTCTAGGGAAATTAGATAGGGTTGTTCTTTTTCATTAAAAGGTTCTGTTTTCTCAATTTGGGCATTTAAAACCTCGATAGTAGCGTCAGAAATATCACATTTTCTAGCGGCAATCCGTTGTTTTAAAACTTCTATAGGTGCGTGACAATAGACAATATGAAAAGGAATCTGTAAATTTTGGGCATAGGTTAATAAGGGTTCTCGCCAAGCATATTTATCATAGCGTGCATCGAGAATAACTGGATAACCTAAAGTTATTAAAATTCGGGCTAATTCCGCTAGTCTAGCGAAGGTTTTTTGACTCATTTCGAGACTATATATATCTAGACTTCCTGTTTGATTTAAGTCAATTCCAGCCAAATGTTTGCGAACTGCATCGGAACGAATCTGAATAGCATTAAGATTTTTAGCAATTACTTTCCCTATGGTACTCTTACCCGATGCAGAAAATCCCGACATTAGAATTAATCTCGGTTTCTGCGGTTGGGTGTACTGCCAAGCTAATTGATAATAATCTTGTGCATTTGCTTTAATTTTCTCGGAAAAACTGTCACCATCAAGCAAAAAACTATTGACTTTTGCCCTCACATATGCTTGTCTGGTCAGGTAGAGAGGCAAGACTTTTAAACCCTCCCAGTCCGCGGTTTGTTCTAAATAAGTATTGACAAATAAATTAGCGAAATCTTCTCTGCCCCTAGCGGTTAAATCCATGACTGTAAAAGCAATATCATACATGACATCAACGAAGCGAAAAGATTCATTAAATTCTATGCGATCAAATAATTGTATTTCTCCCTGCCACTGACAGATATTATTTAAATGTAAGTCGCCGTGACATTCGCGAATCATCCCTTTTATTTGTCTTTCCTCTAACCAATCTCGGTGTTCTGCGAAGAATTTATCTGTATAAGCTTTCGTTTCATCGTATTGTTTTTGGGTTTGGACAAAATTAATATATTTCTCGGTTTGTTGATAGTTTTCATCAAAAGCTTGTTTAACAATTTCCAAATTGCCAAACTGAGTAATATAGGAATTAGTCACAGCTTGCCGATGAAATTGCGCCACTTTTTCAGCCAAAGACTCGATCACTTTTTCTTTTAGTTCTCCCCGTTCAAAAATTTTACTCAGTAAACATTCTTGGGGAAACTGATTCATTTTTAAAATGTATTCTATCACTTTTCCTTTGCCATTTAAACTTATGCTACCCAGTTCATCATTAATTGACAAAACTTCCAGATAGATATTAGCGGCAACCTTTTTATTTAACTCTAGTTCCTGTTCTAGATAATATTTTCTCTTTTCTAAAGTTGAGAAATCCAAAAAATTATAATTAACTGGTTTCTTGACTTTATAGGCATAATCTCCTGTCAAGAAGATCATTGAAGCATGGGTTTGGATAATTTCAACGGGAATTTTGACAGAATGAGGATAAAAGTCGGGATTTTTTAATTCTTCGATTAATCGGTTGCTATCCATAGGGAGAACTCCTCGGTGGTACATCTCATTTTTGTCAATTTACTAAGTTAGAATTTTTAAAGGGAAAATCTCTGCTAAAATCGGGGTTTATTTCTGATTTTATCACTCAATCTAGTCCCTTGAGGCTTTCTACTCCCCAAACCCCTTGGGGAGTACAGGACTTCGCGACCCACGCGCGTGGTTTTAGATGTCCGTGGAGAAAGTGCCTCCCCTAAAGGTCAGAAAGCATTAGCTTTGCAAGTAGGATGCTTATAGACGGTTGCCCGTACATTTGTATTAGTTTGTTGCTGATAGTCGGTATTTCTGCAAATGTGAGATGCAGCAGGTCTAAATTAATGAAAACTGCATCATGCAGGATGAGAGCTTTGCCAACTCAGCTTTAAGGGACTTGCGGGAATTAGGGATGCAGTTGGTTTTAGATAATTTTGATGCCGGCTATTCCTGATTAAGTTATATTTATAAGTACACCCTCGACAGTATCAATATCGAACCTTTACCCCATCTTTACCATCAAAAACCAAGAATTTAGCCATGTTATCGACTATGATCGGCCTAGGGCAGAATTTGAATTTACGAGTTATTGTCGTTATTGCCGTCGGAGGAGAAAGTTTACAACAGTTGGACACTTGCCCACGTCTCGATTGTTAAGAAGTACAATGGTTTTGGCTGACTCGGACTTTGAACCCCGAAGATGTGACACAATTGCTGTTAAGTAACTGTTCCGAATTACCCCCAACACTTTATTGAGAAAATAAATTAACTTAAAGACGAATAAGCCACAGCTTTTGAAAGAACATATTAACTTATATTTTTAGTTTTGTCGAGGTGCTGAAAAAATGATTAATGGTTCATCCAATTCCCGTTATCTCCTGATTGTGGAAGATCCTCAAGGTAGAAGAACAATTACCCTAGAGGACATGAAATATTCTCTTGGTCGTAAGTCTGATAATCAAATTGTTCTTCGCTCCAAACACGCGTCTCGCTATCATGCGACTTTAATTAAAAAGAGTATTGATAGCCAAAAATTTTCCTATTGGATTCTTGATGGTGATTTAGAGGGAAATAAAAGTCATAATGGCATTTATGTAAATGGGTCTAAATGCTTAATTCATGAATTAAAAGATGGTGATTTAATTAACTTTGGCTGTGATATAAATGCCAGTTTTCATTTAATAGCCAGTCAAGCAAAAATAGAGCGAGAATCAGTTGAAAGTCTAGGACAGTTACAAGGGAACCCTACGGAAAATGAAACCCATTCTAGCGATAATGACCCCCATGCAAAAAGTACCTTAATTCTCCATCAAGCTCCATCGCAAATCATAAGTTTTAATAGCAAGATTCAAGAGGAATATTCTTCGGTTGTTTTCACGGATTTACCTAACCGTTCTCTCTTTAATGAATACCTCTCAAGTGCTATTAATAATGCCCAGAAAAATAATAAACTGATCGGGCTGTTATTATTGGATGTAGGTTGGCTAAAAAATTTCAACAATCAACTAGGTTATCGACTGGGAGATAAACTATTAAAAATCTTAATTGAACGTTTAAGAAAAAGTTTGCGATCAGAGGATATGGTCGCCCATTGGAGAGGGTACGAATTTATTATCCTGCTGCCACAAATTAATGCTGCTAATGATCTAGGAAAAGTTAGTCAAAGAATTATTAAAACCCTAGAAAGTAATTACGAAATCGACAATCACTCCCTGGCCGTGCGACTAAGTTTAGGTTCAGTTATCTATCCCCCCGACGGCACAGACAGGAAAGAAATATTACAGAAACTGGAGGAAAATTTAGTAGCAGTCAAAAATAATATAAATAATAACTCCCAGATAGATTCAGTTAATGTTCCCCCTAAAAATACTCGTAGTTCTAAAGTTGAATATTTTCTCTATCAGGCAATCAGAAATAATGAATTAGCTCTTTACTATCAACCGCAAGTTAATATCACTCAGGGGCAAGTGGAAGGATTGGAGGTATTATTGCGCTGGTTACACCCTCAATTCGGATTAATCCCCCCTAGTCGTTTTTTACCCTTAGTCGAAGAAAGCGAGTTAATGCTTGAGCTTAATCGTTGGGTGCTAAAAAATGCCTGTCAACAGGCACAAATATGGCAGCAGCGGGGATTATTATACACTCCCATCTCGATCAATCTGTCCCCGCACCAATTGCGCGATCCCCAGTTGCTCACCACCCTCAAAGAAGTCTTGACTGAAACCAAAATCGGGCCTTTCTTTCTGGAGGTGGAAATAACCGAGACAAGTTTACTGGAAAATAGCCGCGAAACTGGTCGAATTCTTGGGGATTTGCAGAAATTGGGTGTTAGTATTACCCTCGATGATTTTGGCAGCGGTTACGCTTCGATCGCCTATCTCGGTCAATTTCCCGTCAAAAAACTGAAAATAGAGCAGTCTTTAACAAAAAAACTGACTGATGCTCCCCAAGATACCCGTTTTATCTCGTCATTGCTGGCGATAGCGAAAAGTTTTAACTTAATAGCGATCGCCAAGGGAGTAGAAACCCAACAACAATTAGAAATCCTGCAAGAATTAGGTTGTGAGAGAATGCAAGGCAATCGCATCAGTTCTCCTCTAGCAGTGGAGGAAATGACTAAATTTCTCCACATCCACCGCACCCTCTCAGTTGGGGATTAGGAGTTAGTCCTGATGAAAAAATTTTCACCAGCACAGATGAAAGAGGTTTCTTTCCCCACACCCTCTTTCCAGTCAGGAGACAGGAGACAGCTTTTGTGTATTCTCCCCACTTGCCACTTTCCACTGATAACTGATAACTGATAACTGATAACTGATAACTGATTTTGGCCACTGATTCCGGTATGATCTGAACAGAATATCTAGTATCAAATACCTACTCATTCTAGCGTAAGGCTCTTGCCGAACCTGTCAGCAGCAGAAATTTGTGGCGGCGGGTTACTGCTGGATCCAGAGTCTGGTTTAATTACATACTATGGGTTAACAATTAGTTGTGTATTTAGAGGGAAACTATGGCCAATAAGCCAGAGCGCGTGGTTCTAATCGGTGTAGCTGGGGACTCCGGTTGTGGGAAATCTACTTTTTTACGTCGTTTGACCGATTTATTCGGGGCCGAGTTTATGACAGTGATCTGTTTAGATGACTACCATTGCCTCGATCGCAAACAGAGAAAAGAGGTGGGTGTCACCGCACTCAATCCGAAAGCGAATAACTTTGACCTGATGTACGAGCAGATTAAAGCTCTCAAGGAAGGTCAAGCCATTAATAAACCTATTTATAATCATGAAACGGGGATGATCGATCCCCCCGAAATCATCGAACCGAATAAGGTAATCGTGATCGAGGGACTACACCCCTTATATGATGAACGAGTCCGGGCCCTATTAGATTTCAGCGTTTATCTCGATATTAGCGATGAAGTCAAAGTTAACTGGAAAATTCAACGGGATATGGCCGAGCGCGGTCACACCTATGATGATGTGATGGCGGCCATTAATTCTAGAAAACCCGATTTCAGTGCCTATATCGATCCCCAAAGACAGTACGCTGACGTGGTGATTCAAGTGCTGCCCACCAAATTACTTGAAGATCACGAAAGTAAATTACTGCGGGTCCGTTTAATCCAGAAAGAAGGGGTAGAAAACTTTGAACCCGCTTATCTGTTTGATGAAGGTTCCACCATCGATTGGCGGCCCTGTGGTCGTAAATTGACCTGCACTTATCCCGGTATTAAACTCTACTATGGTCCAGATGGCTTCTTGGGAAATGAAGTGTCGATTCTGGAACTAGATGGTCAATTCGATAACCTCGAAGAAATGATCTACATCGAAAGCCATTTGAGCAAAACTGGCACTAAATACTACGGTGAAATGACGGAATTACTGCTCAAACACAAGGATTATCCCGGTTCCACCAATGGTACGGGTTTATTCCAAGTATTGGTCGGTCTCAAAATGCGTGAAACCTACGAAAAACTAATGGCAGCCGAAGCAAAAGTGGCAGCGTCAGTCTAGTTTCTAGTTTTGACCGAACTGGCATCCTATATGGTTAGGGTGCCGGTTTTTTTTAATCTACTAATCCCGATCGCAGGGCCAGCACTGCCGCTTGAGTGCGATCATCCACAGAGAGTTTATTTAAGATATTGCGGACATGGGTTTTCACCGTGCCGATGGTGATATAGAGTCGACTGGCAATCTGGGCATTACTACAACCCGCAACAATCAGATCGAGAATTTCTAGCTCTCGTTCCGTTAGGGGCGCATTTTCCAATAATTGACGATATTCTGGGTCAAGGCCGTGAATTGCCACTGTTTTCGACCTGGCAGCCCCACCCACGGGAACTGTTTGGCGCACTTGTTGCAGGATAATATTGGCGATCGCAGGATCGATCCAGGGATTGCCTTCCCAGGTGCAATAAATCGCCTCGATTAATTTGTCGACGCTGGTATCCTTCATACAGTAGGAATCAGCCCCAGCAGCAAAAGCCGCTAAAACCTGTTCTGGGGTTTTGTGCATGGTTAGGATCAGGATTTTCGTGGCCAAGCTGTCTTCGCCCTGATTTTGTTGGAAGCGTCGCACTAACTCGATCCCATCGATCATGGGTAAACCTATATCGATGATCGCCACATCGGGTTTAGTCTCCTCTAGCAGTTTCAGTCCCTGTAATCCACTGATCGCTTCCCCTACGACTTGAATTCCCTCCCGATGCTGGAGAGCCGCCACTAACCCCATGCGCGTTAGATCGTGATCTTCTACAACGACAACCCGCACTATATTCATATTTTTTGACGAGTTCCGCCGAATTGGACGTTGCTTTGCTAATTTTGAATTTTGGATTATTAGAGTCCCCCCCCAACATTGACTTCACTCCGTTCTCCCTTTCTTGAATTCCACTTTCTTATCTTCATCCGGCAATTTCCTTTTTCCAGTTGATTTTATTTCTACTTACTAAAAGTAAGGCCTGCCAAGATACTTAAATCCTCCTCAAATCTACCTAAATCTACACTTTACCGTTCGGAGCTTGGTCTTTACCCTTCCATTATAACATCGTTTAAATCTCGATTAGGTAAAGATTTAACAGGAATAAATTTTCGAGCTGCTTGGGTTTTAAGAGAATAAAACCAAGCTCTGGTTCATTTAATTTTTTTAGACTATTTCAACACAAATCTTTTAAGTAAACAAAAAGATCTATCTGGGGATTAACTAAGATTAATTAAGCTGAATATAGCGTTTCTGATTCACAAGAGGTACATTCCCGATCCTGAACAGCTTAATCAGCAAAGGTTTAAGCGTGCCGCACAGATGCGAGAACTGCTATAATAGCGTTTCCTAAGCTAGTGAGGTACACCTGTTTTTCTTCCCCTTTGCCTTTTGCCTAAAACCCATAACTTTTGTACCTCAGCAGACTGAAAAACGCTATAGATAAGCTAAGACGCATTTAACCCGCTTATTCTTAGATTAGCCGAACCTCCCCCAATCCCTTGACTGTTGCCTTTTGCCGTTCGGCTGAGCTCACGGCCGAAGCCTCTTGCCTCGTCTCAACAAGCAATTTAAATTAGGAACAGCTTAAAAGCAAATCCTAATCATTGTCTTCCTTGATGTTATGCCCCTATGCCATTTCGGTCTATTTGTCAATAGTGATCTTACCCATTTTCTCCTTGGCCGTCACCTCCAATTAGATTGAGGCGGAATTTTTCCCCACTGTGGCAATCCAGATAAAAATGGTGTGAGTGGGGAAAAAGCTCACCCCTAGTATTCCTGTAAAAAAATTAATTCAGCCGGCGTTACCGCTCCTTTTTCCGTAATGATAGCGGTGATTAAAGCGGCCGGAGTAACATCGAAGGCAGGGTTATAAAAATTAACATTTCTAGGGCAAAGGGTAGTGGTTCCCACCTGATAAATTTCGGCACTATCGCGCTGTTCGATCGGGATACCCGTACCATCCTTAAGGGAAAAATCCACCGTCGATAGGGGGGCAGCCACATAAAAAGGCAGATTATGAGCTTTTGCCACCACTGCGAGGGAATAGGTGCCGATTTTGTTGGCCGTGTCCCCATTGGCCGCAATGCGATCGGCCCCAACGATCACCGCATCGATCAGTTTTTGCTGCATACAGTGGGCCGCCATGCTATCGGTGATCACGGTGACGGGGATTCCCTCCCGCGCACATTCCCAGGCGGTTAATTTTGCCCCTTGCAGCCGCGGCCGGGTTTCGTCTGCATACACTTGTATTAATCTCCCCGCCGTCCAAGCGGAACGAATTACCCCTAAAGCAGTACCATAACTGGCCGTGGCCAGGGAACCAGTATTACAGTGGGTTAAAATTGTCAGTTTTTCTGGTTGCTCTGGCAGCGCCAATAAACCATGATGACCGATCGCCCGACAGGTTTCCACGTCTTCTTTTTGGATATTGTGGGCAGTTTCCAGGAGATTTTTGCTAATTATTGCCACTTCTGGGCCACTTTCCCTGGCCACTTTTAACATTCGCTCGATCGCCCAGAATAAATTCACCGCCGTCGGCCGGGTTTGGGCTAATCGATCGGCTATTCTAGTTAAATCGGCCAGAAACTGCTCTTTCTGGTTGGTTTTAATTTCCTGCGCTCCTAAAACCATACCGTATGCAGCCGCTACCCCGATCGCCGGAGCACCACGGACAATCATCGTTTCGATCGCCCGGGCCATGGCTTCACTGCTGGTGATCTCAACTTCCCCATACTCCATGGGTAAACGGGTTTGATCGATCAGCCAAACTTTGTTATCTTGCCAACGCACGGGATAGATTGAGTTATTCTCGGCATTGTTTGTGGTCATAATTAGTAATCTCCGTAATAGTTGCAAAATTTTGGTTTTTTTGAAGAGGTCTAGTCTCGTGCGCTCTAGTTACTTTAAGCGATCGAGCTTGGATTCTGGTCATAGCTAGATTCGAGTTTAATCTTATACATCCCGAATTTTATCCTTTATATTCTTGTCTAAGTTTTTGGACTCTTTCTATCTATTTTTCGGTCGGTTGTAGAGTTTTTTTTGCGGGTGATTCTCAAGCGTTCGGCTATTCTTGCCACTGTGGCCACACTTAACACTATACCGGTTCTTTCTAGGAATAGTTTCGATAGTTCGGCTAGAGTTGCGTCATTATTTTCCTCAATCAAATCACCGAGGGCGATCATCTGTTCTGGCGTAAGTTTTAAATGACGGCCACATCGATAAGTCTTCGGTCGAATATCTCCCGTTTCTCGAGATTGCTTCAAAAGCTTTTGTACGAAACTTAAGGTTACGCAGAATCTTTTCGCTAATTGTCTTTGAGAGATGGGTTCGTTATAATAACAGTCTAGGATTTTCTGACGGAACTCTACTGGATAGGGTTTCATTTTTTTTACAATTTAGCTATCGATAACATTATACTCATTGAAGACATTATGCTGCTGGGTCGATTGTACCCAGTAATCAGTAGTTCAAAAGTCAATACAAGTGCTTTAGGGTAAAGGTTTACTGATTTTTTTGGGCAGGAAGTTCGGGAATAAATAAAAATAATTTCCTGTCTCCTGACGGCGGACAATTGATGTTTAAGTACCTAAGCAAAATTAATTACACATATCTAACCACCTCTTGCCTCTTGCCTTTTGCCTTTTGCCTTTCTTCACTAGGAAATTTATTTTACACGACTACTTACTTTTCCGCTTGTCTTCTTGCTGCTAATTGGTCTAAAATTTCGGCGTGAACTTGGCGAGTAATTGGATAAAAATAGGCAAGAATTAAACTAATGATCAGAAAAAATGCCGGTAAAGGGGCAATTGCTAGGCGAATTGCTATTAAAGCACTATCCGGCTGCAGGGGAATTGCTTCTCCTGGTATTCTCGGTTTAAACCCCGATGTTTCTAGAGCAATACCGACAAGAAATAACCCCAAAGCTAAACCAATTTTTTGCAAAAGTACCATAAAAGCATAAAAAATACCTTCTCGACGTTTTCCTGTTTCTAATTCGTCTAATTCAATCACATCAGGAACCATTGACCAAGGAATTAAATAAGCCACAGATACGCCAAATCCCGCCAAAACCGCCAAAGTGTACATTAAAGTTATTTCTCCTGGTTGGAGCAAAAATAAACCAATTTGGGCGATAATCCAGACTGTCATCCCTAAAAAATAGACTATCTTTTTGTCTAATTTCTGACTAACTGCTTGCCAGAAAAATAACATCACTAAAGCTGTTCCCTGTACTGCTAAAGCGACTAAACCCGATTCTGCTTCCGATAGCCTCATGTAGCTGACGACGTAGTAAACCAAAATTGAGGCGGTTAATTGTACTCCTAACCAAGCACAAAGATAGATGCCAATAACGTATAAAAAGGGACGATTACCAAAAACTATTTTTAATTGTTCTTTCAGGGGAATAGTTTCAGTATTATTATCCGCTTCTCTCTGTTTAATTGCTGCGCTATCCTTGAGATGATTTTCAGTTTTACCATAGTAAATAGTTAAACCAGAAACTATCCCTTGTATTCCTAATAAAATTGTGGAAATAGCGATAAAGTCTCTGGGATTTCCCCCAATTTTTCCTACTCCATAGACCAAGGAAAGCGCACCAATAACTATAAAAGCAATTGCCAAAACTCTTTTCTGAGCGGGATTGAGAATCGCTTTTGCTCCTCGTTCTTGTAAAACTAAAGCGCACCAAATAACTGCTATAATTGAGATTAAAGCACAAACTACACCTAACAATAAAAAAGCTTTATGGAGATCATTGGCATAGGACGATGAGACGAGAATATAGAGAATTAATGAGAGAATGCTACCCCCGATCGAAAAGGCAAAACGAAAACTATTTAAGCGGGTTCTCTCATTATAATCATAAGTTAATTCAGGGGTGAGCGCCTGGTAGGGAAGATTGACTACCGTGTAGGTTAAATTAAAAATAATGCCGATAAAAATATAATATAAAAATAACCATAATTGGTTATTGGTCGGGATTAACCACAGTAAAAAATAGCTAATTCCGAAGGGAATCGACCCCAATAACATCCATGGTAAGCGACGACCCCAGATAGTACGAGTTTGATCGCTCCACATACCAATGATCGGATCGTTAATAGCGTCGAAAATTCTCACCACCATCAGCACACTACCGGCTAATCCTGCCGATAATCCTGCCACATCAGTGAGGAAAAATAGCAGGTAAAATACTGAGATATTGGCAGTGATAGCTGGTCCCAAATCGCCAGCACCATAGGCGATTTTTGTGGTTAAATTGAGTTTTTCAGAACTTAAATGAGCCATAAACGCAATTACAGAGATTAAAATAAGCTTAACTGTTCTGGGGGCATTGTCAACCTTTTTCACCCAATATCCAAGAGGTCTAATTATTTTAAGGCCATGGTAATTAAACCCTGTTGACCGAGAAGAATTTCCCGCAGCAGCGTACAAATTCCCACCCAAATAATCGGAGAAATGTCAACTCCTCCCAAGGGGGGTATGAGTTTACGCACGGGGATTAAAAAAGGTTCTGTTGGCCAAGCAATAATATTAAAGGGAAAGCTATTTAAATCTACCTGTGGATTCCAAGTCAGCACGATCCGTAAGATAAACAAAAGGGTCATCAACCCTAAGATAATTCCCAATGTCCAAATTAATGCGATCGCTGTGTCCATAGTCTCCAATCCCGTCTTTTTTACCGATTATTTTCCCTACAATATAACAGTTTTTGTCTCATAATCGCCCCAGCACCCTGCCAGTTATTCTTGTCAACCTCCCAGGTAAAAATGCCGCCAATAAAAAGTCCCCATAGGGCTTGACAAATCAGCCAGACTTGACTTATACTTTTCTTATAATGGGAATCCGTGCCGACTTGGAGACCCTCTCTTTTCAGTCCAGATAACGACCATCTTTTGCTGACCTCAGAAGTAACTTAAAGATGACAGAATTTCGCATCGAGAAAGACAGCATGGGAGAAATTCCCGTACCTACCGATAAACTTTGGGGAGCGCAGACCCAAAGATCCCTACAATACTTTAGTATCGGTGATAATCTCATGCCCCGGGAGATGATCGGGTCCTATGCCATTCTCAAAAAAGCCTGTGCGATTGTCAATCAGCAAAAAAATCGTCTCAGTCAGGAGAGAAAAAACCTTATCTGTCAAGTCTGCGATGAAATTTTAGCCGGACAACACGCAGATAACTTTCCCCTCTACGTTTGGATGACGGGAAGTGGCACTCAGTTTAACATGAACATCAACGAAGTCATCTCCAATCGTTGTAGTCAACTGACGGGGAATCCTCTGGGGAGCAAAACCCCCGTGGATCCTAACGATCATGTTAATATGTCCCAATCGACTAATGATTCCTTTCCCTCGGCCATGTATATTGCCGTTGCCTTGGCAGTCAAGGAAAAATTAATTCCCAGTCTGCAACTATTACGGAATAGTCTCGATGAAAAGGCGCAATTATGGGCAAATATAGTTAAAATTGGTCGCACTCACCTACAGGATGCCACCCCTTTAACCCTCGGACAAGAATTCTCCGGTTATGTGGGTTTATTGGATGATGGCAGCGATTGGCTAGAAAAATGTCTAGAAAAAGTCTATCGTTTATCCTTGGGAGGAACTGCCGTCGGTACGGGAATTAATGCTCCCCCAGATTTTGATCGAGATGTGGCTGCCGAAATCGCTAATCTGACCAAATTACCCTTTATTACGGCTCCTAATAAGTTTACCGTGCAAGGTTCCCACGATGCTCTGGTTTTCTTGAGCGGGGGACTGAAAACTATCGCTAGTTCCCTCTATAAAATTGCTAATGATATCCGTTTACTTAGCTGTGGTCCCCGTTGTGGAATCGGAGAATTACAGCTGCCGGAAAATGAACCGGGTTCTTCAATTATGCCGGGGAAAGTTAATCCCACCCAATGCGAAGCTTTATCGATGATAGCAGTGCAGGTGATGGCTAATGATTTAGCGGTGACGATGGGAGGCGCCGGAGGACATCTGGAAATGAATGTCTATAAACCGCTGTTGATTCATAATCTCATGCAGTCTATCCGGCTGCTCACTGATGGTTGCAGTAATTTCTGTCAGTTTTTGGTTAAGGGGATGACTGCTAATCAAAAACAAATTGAGACTTTTTTAAATCAATCCTTGATGCTGGTGACTGCCTTAAGTCCCGTGATTGGCTACCAAAAGGCTGCCTACGTCGCTCATTATGCCCTAGAAAAGGATTTAACTCTGAAAGTGGCAGCCTTGCAACTAGGATACATCGAGGAAGCGGATTTTGATCGCATTGTTGACCCCGCTAAGATGGTCAATCCCTACGTTGCCGATGGTTAATTCTCTGAAGGGATAACTGCCACAAAAATCAGAGGTCGCAGGAAGGCACAGATTCCCACTATACATATAAGTATATGGCAAGCGGCGGGATTTGTCAAGCCCCGCCGGTCAAAATTTCCGCTAAACTTGGCTAATGATAGCGAAGAAAACAAAGAGAAAAACCATAAATGCCCCTGCCATGCGGAAGAAGGATTTAGGAAGATTAATAACTTTCTCCAGTTTCAAGAAACCCACCAGAAAATAAGCGGCGATTGCCAGGAGAATCGGGATAACTAAGCGCAAGATTGTGCCAAGGGGACCAGAGAAAAATTCACCGATTTTATAGCGGGGTGTATTTTCTTCCGCGTGAGGAGGAATAGTTACACTTGTCCAAGTTTCTCCCCCATCGGTGGAACGAAAAACTGTAGTTTTAGCGCCACCAAAACCGAATAAAGTTCGATCTTGAGCGTAATTAGGAGAAAACTGGACGGAAATACCAGAAGAAGGGATACTATGAATTTTCACTAGAGGTATTTTAGGATCACCAATTGATTTAAAAGTTTCTCCTCCATCGGTAGATTTAAACAAACCATCTCCCTGTAAACTAACTATTACCGTGCGATCATTGGCATAATCAGGAGAGATAGCAATGGTTTCTACTGATGCCTGAGGATTAAACCCCGGTTTCTCTAATTTTGTCCAACTTTTAGCCCCATCTTTGGTGACAAACAAACCAGAAATTGTCCCAGCAAAAATAGTTCCATCACTGGGATAATTGGGAGACATTGCCAACTGCACATTAGGGGTTTTTGATAGAGGTGTTCCTTGGCTGACATTTTTCCAAGTTAGTCCACCATCAACACTTTGATAAATACCCTCTTTTCCCGTGACAAACAAAGTTTTATCCTTAGCAAAATCAGGGGAAGCTACCATGGCAGGGGCATAATTACCGGAAATTCTGCCCACTTCACTGATATTTTTAACCGTATTTCCTCCATCAGTAGAACGAAATATTCTACCCTGCTGATTGGTGAGAAAAAGAGTTTTATCCTTGGCAAAATCTGGGGAAGGAACTATCCTCGGACCGCGGACTTTCTGATCGATTTCGATAATTTTCCAGAAATCACCACTGTTATCGGATTTGGCAAATTTATTGCGTAAAAACCCCGCAAAAATAGTTCTATCTTCTCCATAGTTAGGAGAAAAGGCAATGTCAAAGAAACGCCGGGGATCTTGTCCTGATTCTTCGGGATCTTTACCAAGTCGATAAACCTCTAAACCGCGATTAATTGGAGTCCAAGTTTCCCCTTTATCCCGACTGATGAAGATATTGCCTACATAATTAGCCATGACGACAGTGGCATCCTGGGCATAATTAGGAGAAACCGCCATGGCGATAACTGTTGCCCGGGCTAACGTTTCTATTTCCTGCCATTGTTTGCCGCTATCTGTGGTTTTAAATAAGCCATTAAATCCCCCTAAAAACATCGTATCTTGAACTATTTTTAAATCCATAAAATGGGGAACCTTATAATCATCAGCCTGTTTATCTTTGGTTAAACCCTCGCTCATTTTTGTCCAACTTTTGCCCCCATCTTGAGAAACATACATTCCGTCATACCAAGTGATGGCATAAAGGCTTGAATTTTGGGCATACTGGGGAGAAATAACGATGTCTTCGATGATTTTATCCTTAATTCCTTCGTTAACAGCTTGGAAGGTTTTACCATCATCAACGGTTTTAAAAATACCTGCTTCTTTTGTGCCGACAAAAAAGGTTTTATCCCTGTCTAAATTAGGAGAAAAAGCAATTGTATCTACTGCCCCCATATTAGCAGGTAAGGGGAGATTCTGCCAAGTTTTTCCCCCATCGGAGGAACTGTATAATTTACCCTGTTCATCCCCGAAAAAAATGCGATCAGGATTGTTGGGAGTAATAGCTAGAGAGGTTATCAGTGCCGTGGTGGGGAAAATATTTGACCAATTTTTACCGCCATCTTCGGTTAAATAAACCCCTTTTTCTAATCCCACTGCCGCTACTATATTGGGATCGGAAGGGGCAATTTCTACGAAGTTAATAAAATTAGTTTCTAAACCCTGATTAACTTTCTGCCAAGATTCCCCCGCATCTTCACTTTTATAAATACCATTGGATCTTGAAGCTAAATAGAGAATATTTTTATTGAGGGGAGATAGGGATAGGGAACTTAATTCCCCCGTATAATCTAAACCTTGAATTAATCTTGTCCAGTTGCTGCCTCCATCCCTAGACTTATAAAAGTTATTTCGCACTAATATATATACCGTATTATCTGTCTGGAAATCGGGAGAAACTTCCAATTGACTAATCACATCATGGGGACGATGGGCAAAAGCGGGATTACCCCAAAGACAAAAAACTGTAGCGATTATCAATAAAATGAGATTAAACTTGTGGGCGCATCTCAGCAAACTTTGGCGATTAATCATAGTTAAACTGCTAATATCGAGGATAAAAATTGACCTAATCTAGCAAAGGGCGATCAAAATTTGACCAAGGGTTCTGTAAGAGTATAGACGAAAATGGCGATTATAACCATTACTAAAATCGGGCTTATTTGCTATCAGCATAGATCAGAACCAATCTCTACACTTTGATTATTGTAGAGACTCATTGCCTTTTGTAACCCTTGTTTGAGACCAAGTTCGATCGCTTTTCTGGACAAGTCTAACACTTTCAAGATCACTTGGTTTTCTTGGGGGGTGAATCGGCCTAAAACGTGGGAAATTGTCGCTTTTTCGGTTGATTTACCGATTCCTATGCGTAAACGAGCGAAGTTTTCCGTGCCAACGTGGGCAATCATTGATTTAATACCGTTGTGTCCGCCAGCCGATCCCGATAGACGGATTCTCAACCGGCCTAGGGGCAGATCCATATCATCGTAAATGACTAAAATCGACTCTGGGGCTAGTTTATACCAGTCCAGAACCGATCGCACCGATTGCCCAGATCGATTCATATAGGTTTGGGGTTTCAAGAGACGAATTTTGCCCGGGAGAGAACCGTCACCCTCGGCAATAAAACCTTGAAATCGCTTGTTTTCCTGCCAAGATAGCCCCCAATCCTGTGCTAATGAGTCCACAGCTTCAAAACCGATATTATGACGGGTGCGATCATATTTGGGTTCGGGATTGCCCAAACCGATAATTAGTTGAGGAATGATTAAATTAGGGGTTTTATCGGAATTCATAGGGAGAAATCGGGCTTTTAACCATGACCCGACTCTTATTATCCCCGAATTAGCACTCCGAGCGCTGGAACAAAGTTTCTAGATAAACCTTGGCACAGCTATTTTGCTCCTCAAAATTCATCCTTTCGGAGGATTGACAATTAAGTAGAAAAAATGATAAAGCCGCCGTAAACACACCATCTTGATCCCAACCGGGGTGGGTTTCTAGATATTGTTGTAGGGATTGGTGGAGGATTTCGGGGATTTCTGCCAAGATACTGACTGATGTATTCATATCGTTTACCTCTGAATCTGAAGTGGGGAAATCCCTGACTGGTGCAGTGGACAGTAAGGACTATTGTGAGCCAAGTTGGGGGGAGTTGCAATATTACCAGATGTAAAGGAATGCTTTAGAAAAACTTAATATTTACGATCAAATAAGGGTTAGAGCTAGATTTTATTTACTCAACTTAACAGTAACTCAGTATCTATCGATGGGAATTTTGACAATCAAGATTAATTTTTTCTCGAAGCAAGTGCCGATTCTATCGCTGTTGCCTGTGGAAAAGTCTGGGTAAACTGTGGAAAACGTGGGATTGAGTGGGGAAATACTGGGGAATGTATGGGGGAAAACATTGGGGAAAAATAAGATTTGCAAATTTTAGTCAGCAGTGCTGCTCAAGACTACTTAGGGTTTGCGGCAAAAAGTTTTTCGTGGGTGCAGGGTGTGGGGTGTGGGGTGTAGGCTTCGGCCGTGAGCTCAGCGTTCGACCGAGCTCACGCCGAGGTCCGAACGGGTGTAGGGTTTTACCGATTTTGAGGTAGTCAGTTACCTAATTTTCAGGGAAAAAGTCCAGGAATTTTACCCCCGATCACTCCAATGGTCAGCACTTTTTGAGGTCAAAAAAGTCTAAAAGCCTTATCTAACAAGGTTTTTAGATTTATTCAGCCAACCCTACTTAGGCGCTCTTGCCAGAGTACCTTTTCTAGCTGAATGCTGGCTGCTATGCTTTCACCACCAATACTGAACAGGTAGCTTCTGCCACCACGAGACTACTAACAGAATCTTCGATCACCCGTTGAACTCCCGTTAATCCCCGGCTGCCGATCACGATCAGATCAGCATGATAGATATTAGCTAAACGAATAATTTCCTCCGCTGGATCGCCAAAGATGACCTCGATTTCACTAGGGGTAGCAATCTGGGATTGATAGCAGCGCAATTGATCTTCAATGATCTCACGGGAGGGGTGAGGGCGATCCACTGCCGATTCATCTCCCTTCTTACCAAGAATATGGGTGATGATGATGGAAGAATTTGCCGTTAGAGAGAGGGAATTCAAAGCATGAAGGACTCGATGGGATGATTCCCCACAATCTAAGGCAACAACGATATTTTTAAACATTTTGACTAAATCCTGCCACTAAATAAATTTTCAATTAAGATTCCGGAGCAAAAAATCTATAGACAATTTTATAGGTTATTGCGATCAGTTAAGATTTCGTAACCTGTGGCGGTTACTAAGACGGTATGCTCAAATTGAGCGGAGAGAGCATTATCCATCGTCACCACCGTCCAACGATCGCGCAAAGTTCTGGTATGTTTGGATCCCGCGTTGACAATTGGTTCAATTGCCAGAGTCATCCCGGCGCGGAGTTTGACATTGGGTAACTGATTAGTGCGAAAATTAAACACCGAGGGTTCTTCGTGGAGATTTCTGCCGACTCCATGGCCGGTAAAATCTTCTACCACTTGGAAACCGTTAGCTTGAACGTGATCTTCGATCGCTCCCGCAATATCGAGCAGATAATTGCCCGCTTTTACCTGATTTATGCCTTTATATAAAGCTTCTTCCGCCACGCAGATTAATTTTTCGGTTTTTGGAGAGACGGAACCGATCGCGATCGTGATACAGGAATCCCCATGATAACCTTGGTAGTAGGCCCCCGTATCTACCTTTAACACAGAACCGGCCTTGAGGCGTTTTTTCGGGCTAGGGATACCGTGAACGACTTCGTTATCGACGGAGGCACAAATCGAGGCAGGAAAGCCATAATAACCTTTAAAACTGGGAGTAGCACCCATTTCGCGGATACGTTTTTCCGCATAGGCATCCAAATCCGCCGTCGTCATCCCGGGTTGAGCGATCTCGGCAATTTCCTTAAGGACTGTAGCGGCAATTTTACCCGCTTGTCGCATAATAACGATTTCTGCGGCGGATTTGGTTTCGATTCCCCGGCGGCTTTTCTGTACTCGCGGCGAACCTACTTGCTCTGGAGTTTTAGTTTCGGGAAAAAGCAGCTTGGTTAGGATGTTCATGGAAAGTTGGCTGTCGAGTCTTTACCTAACTTAGCATTTTCCCGGCGATCGATGACCACTCTGGAGAAATCAAGGGACATCTAGAAAAGCTATAGTAGGGAAAAGCCTATTTTTCTGGCGAGGTGACAATTTATGGCAGTCAAAAAAGAGTTTTCCAGTTTTGAGGAACTGTTGCAAACCACTAATCTTCCCGTGTTAGTGGATTTCTATGCCACTTGGTGTGGTCCTTGTCAAATGATGGCTCCGATTCTAGAACAAACGGGAATGTATTTCAAAAATCGCCTACAAATTGTCAAAATTGATACAGACAAATATCCTAATTTAGCTACTAAGTACGGTATTCAAGCTTTACCGACTTTAGTAGTCTTTAAAAATGGTCAACCGATCGATCGAATCGAGGGAGTGGTGCAGGTTAACCAACTGGTTCAACATTTACAAACTCTGTTGTAAGATAATTTTGAACCAGAACTAGGAGTTAGTGTCATGGCAAAGGCGATTTGGAATGGTGCAGTGGTAGCGGAAAGCGATAACTGTGAAATTGTCGAGGGAAACTACTATTTTCCCCCCGATACCATCAAAGCTGAATATTTTCAATCCAGTAACACCCATACCATTTGTTCTTGGAAGGGAGAGGCTAGTTACTATACTCTCAGGGTAAATGGACAAGACAATAAAGATGCCGCTTGGTATTATCCCGATCCTAAGCCAAAAGCCCAAAATATTAAAGGATATATCGCTTTTTGGCGAGGTGTGCAGGTTGAGAAATGATCGCCATCTACCCCGGCAGCTTCGATCCAGTTACACTCGGTCATTTAGATATTATCGAACGCAGTGTGCCACTATTCGAGCGAGTAATCGTGGCAGTTCTCTGCAATCCCCATAAAAACCCCTTATTTAGCGTCGAAAAACGCATAGAACAGATCAGCTACTGTACAAAACACCTGAAAAACGTTGAGATAGACAGTTTTTCAGGATTAACGGTTGAATATGCCAGATTAAAAGGTGCTAAGGTACTTTTGCGGGGGTTGCGAGTCCTCTCAGACTTTGAAAAAGAACTGCAAATGGCACACACCAATAAAACTCTCTGGGAAGGAATCGAAACGGTTTTTTTGGCCACCACTAAAGAATATAGTTTTTTAAGTAGTAGCGTGGTTAAAGAAATCGCTCAATTCGGTGGCTCTGTCACCCATCTAGTCCCGGAAAACGTTTCTAGGGATATTTACTCATACTACAGTTAACATACTAAAATACAGTAATGAGGACGATCTGAACCTATGGCGCGCCGAGAACCTAATGATCCCAGAAAAGCAGTACCTAACACTTCTAATAGTGGGGTTCCCAGTCCACCCGTCGATTTCGATATCTATCAGGATTTGGCGCGTCTGCAAGAGATGATTTTTGATAGTTTCCATATCCCCCTCACCCGTTGGACAATCATCGATGAGGGACAGATCTCCGAACAGATCGATCTTATCTATGAAACCGTGCCACCAGCAGTACAGAAAGCTTTAGCAATTTTGCAGGAAGAACAGGAAATTATCACTAAAGCGGAGGAATACGCTCAACAAGTGCTTCGTTCCGCTCAACAAAGAGCCGCCCAAATTCTCGACGAGTCTGGTATTATTCAACAAGCAGAACGGCAAGCGGCCCAAATTCGTCAACGGGTTCAGCAGGAGTGTGAATCCTTGCAACAACAAACCCTCGATGAAATCGAACAGATGCGTCACAGCACCTTGCAGGAAGTGCAACAGTTACGACAAAAAACCCAAGCTGAATGTCATGAAATTCAAAAAGGCGCTGACGACTATGCTGAAGCGGTTTTAGAACATCTCGATCGAGAATTAGGGGAAATGTTACAAGTTATTCGCAACGGTCGTCAACAGGTAAGATCGAAACCAACATCGTCAAAAAATCTACCCGGAGAACGTCCTTAATCAGTTATCAGTTATCAGTTATCAGTTATCAGATGTAAGTTTTAAGTTAATTAGTTAGTTATCTTTATCCCTGATTACTGTTTACTATTTACCGATCACTACTGATAAATGATAACGGAATTTCATGAATAACTCCTCCTCGAATTCCCATCTATTCGGACGCTTTCTTAGCGGGTTATTCAGCTGGAAAATTTGGTTATTTGCCCAGATATTTCAAGGTAGTAAAAGCTTTTATCGATTCCTGTATCATTATTTATATCGTCGTCCTAAAATTGATCGCATTCTCGGTAGTGATGTCATCTATATTCCCGATAAAAAACTTTATAGTATTCCCCTTGATGTCCTGAAAATGGAGCAGCAAATGGTTAATAGTGATCGCCAACAATTGACTTCTGTTACCACTTGGAAAGTTAAAACAATTCATCCCACCATCACTGAAACCGAGATACAATTCCACGATATTACCGTCGATTTACAACAGGTACACCTGATTAAATCAGACTTTAATAACTACGATTATACTAACACTCGCCGCTTGGCTCCTCTGGTGAAAACCTTGCTTTTTGAAATTAACCCCAAAATTGCCAGTTTAGTAGAAAAGAAAAATCAATTACATAGACTGCGAAATCTGGCCGCATCTTCCGAAATTTTTCATTCACAAACTCCATTATATGATCGAGCAATTAATCAAGTCCAGCTAATTATCGATCAAGCGGAAACTTTGAGACAAGAATGTTTAAAGTTTATCCGAGAAACTCTGATCGAACGGGAATTAGTGCAATCCGATATCGATACCAATCTCGTTGATTTGCCCCTCGATTTTGCCAGTCAATATCAACTAATTCAAGAAAAATTTCAACTCTGGAAAGAAGAAGTACAAGCTTATTTTGAATTAAAAGATTCTTCTCTACCTAAAAATTAACTATCACCGTTAGTAATCAGTTATCAGTTATCAGTTATCAGGAGATTATTTTGATTTATTCTTCACACTTCATAATTCATAATTCATAATTCATATACTTTTTCAGCAGGATTTAGTATTATGTCTAATTTAACGGTAATTCGTGAACATATTTTTGCTTGGGGAAAACGTACTTATATCATGGGTGTTTTGAACGTTACTCCCGATAGTTTTAGTGATGGGGGAGAATTTGACAATGTTGAAAATGCTCTGCTACAGGCGATGAAAATGATCGAGGCCGGGGCTGATATAATCGATATCGGTGGTCAATCCAGCCGTCCGGGAGCCGAAGAAATTAGCCTAGAAGCAGAATTATCGCGAGTTATCCCCGTAATCACCGCTATTCGACAACAAAGTTCTATTCCTATCTCTCTCGATACCACTAGGGCAATCGTAGCAGCCCAAGGTATCGCCGCCGGGGCCGATTTGATCAATGATATTTCTGGGGGAACCTTCGATCGCCTATTATTGCCTACGGTGGCTAAATTGGCTGTTCCCATCATCCTCATGCACCTGCGGGGTAATCCGCAAACGATGCAATTCCTAACACATTATGATGATTTAGTCAAGGAAATTAAAGAATTTTTACAGAATCGCGTTAAGGAAGCTGTACACTGGGGCATTGCTAGGGAAAATATTATCATCGATCCGGGGATTGGTTTCGCCAAAACTGGGCGACAAAATCTTGAGTTATTGCGAGAATTAGGGCAATTTCGGGATTTAGATTTACCTATTTTAATTGGATTGTCGAGAAAACGCTTTATCGGCGAGATTACAGGCAAAGATGATCCAAAGGAACGAGTTTTCGGAACGGCGGCGGCCTGTGCCATAGCGATCGCTAAGGGAGCCGATATCCTGCGGGTTCATGATGTGGCTGCGATCGTAGATGTGAGTAAAGTGGTGGACGCAATCGAGCGAAGTTGAAAATTTTTGCTAGTCTTAGAATCATCCACAGTTCGATCGAAATTAGCGATGAATAGCCAACTAACCAGCGATCATTGTATGCTACCCGTGATTCGATCTCCCCGGGATTATCAAGTTTTTCGCATTAGCTCTGGGGATACGAATCGTTTAGCGATCGTCTTCGATTCTACCGTAGCGGGGGATTCCTTGACCGTCTGTGTGGAAATTTTCGATCCCCACGGTTGCACCCCTACCCATCGTCATCATTTTGCCGTAGAAATGTTTTTTATCCTCAAAGGGGAGGGAATGGCTATCTGTGATGGTAAACCGATTCCCCTCGGTCCGGGGGATAGTTTATTAGTCCGTCCCACGGGTATTCACGAGATTAGAAATGTGGGGGACGGAAGACTTTATGCACTATGTTTTATGGTTCCCAATGAGGATTTTTCGGAATTAATTCGCAATGGTATCCCAGAGGAGTTAGACGCAGAAGATTTAGAGGTGTTGATGGGAACTATTAAAGGATAATCAAGCCATATTATCCCTTAAATTTTGGTATTTTTTTTCAGGAAAAGAGCGATAAAAAAGGTAAAGGTTCCTCCCAGAAGTCCGAAGATTAGCCAATTTAATCTTGGATAGCCTTTATTGATAGCGATGACTGTAGCAATGCCACCGATGAGACAATGCCAGAAAAAAAGCAACAAGAATAAATCCAAACTCGGGGAAATATCACCAATTAGTTTCATATTTTATCAGTAGAGCGATCGAGTTAATTTTTTAGATAGCAAATCTCGAGAATTTTTCCAATGACCGAATCCCTTAGCCTGTGTTATGTTTACTCACATCGATTAAGTATTTCTCTTATTTTTTTGTCCAAGGCCATTTTGTTCCCATCTCGGTTAAAGCTGAAAAAACTAGATAGAGAATGAGAAAAGCAACACAAAAGAAGAAAGTCAATAAGTCGTTATTCATCGAGTTATCCCTGATAGCTTAAAGGTCACTGATTCACTACTATCCATTCTACTTAGCAATTACTGCTTTTCTAGATTGTTGAAACAGGTTTGATTATTGTTGCTGTTGTGCCAAATAGTTAAGCACTGTTTCCAGATTCAAGTCTAAGCGTTCTGAGATTTGTTGTGGGGTTAAACCGAGGTCTTGCAGTAGAGGAATTGTTTTCAATTTTTGCAAGTTTATTCCCCGTTCAATTCCCTGTTCAATTCCCTGTTCAATACCATCTCCAAAAGCTTCTTGATAGAAACGAGTTTGTTTTAGGTCTTGTAGTTCCAACATAGCTTCAATTTCCTCTCGACTTTTTTGGGGTAATTTATAAATGATTATCGTTTCGATTAAATCAATGACATTTTTCTGTACTAAGCGATCGCTCACTTCTCTTTGAGCCTGTTTAATTAGAATCTTAGCAGAATTGACAGCTTGACTCTCACTTTCCGTGACCAATTTGATCATGGCGATCGCTAAAGAAGGAGTCTCGTCATTTGGCAATTCATCCAGATAGATTCGTTTAATCCTAGCCAAGGATAACAAATCTGCAAATTGCTGGGGATGTTCTCGCTCAATTTCTCGACTAGGATAAATAACAACTATCTGCCAGGGTGACAAAGGTTTATACTGTCTAAGATACAAGAAAAGTTCCGAAAATAATCGATAATATAGGTCTTCATCCTTTTGAAACTGCACTTCTACCAGATAAAAGGGCAAATTTTCCAGATTATCGAGCGGCAAAAATAAACCATCCAATCGAAAAGCTAGTTGTTTAACTTCTTGGGAAGTAAATCGATAATTGCTAACGATAGCATCGGGTCGTTCGATTAATTCAAAGAACGAATCGGGAAAATCGAGAAACATTCGATAGAATATGCTGTCAGTTTTCATGCTGTCACAAAATTACCTGTAATTTCCGCTTAATCCGCCAACAAAAGAGAATTAACCTATGATCATCCCATCGTTTCTGCAACCCGGTGCTAAAGTTTCTCTGGTGGCCACCAGTGGTGCCGTCAAGGAATTAGCCGCCCTCGAAAAAAGCGTAGAAATCTGGCGATCGAGGGGTTATCAAGTGGAATTTAGCGAGAATTGGGGCAATCGTCTCGGTTATCTCGCCGGTAGCGACGAGCAACGTCGTCAAGCTTTAGCCCAGGCATGGCAAGATCCCGATTGTCAAGCAATTCTCTGCGCTAGGGGGGGTTACGGTAGCGCTCGCCTCTTAGAAAATTGGACATGGGCAAAAACTAACCCGAAATGGTTAATCGGTTTTTCCGACGTGACGGGGATTTTATGGAGTTTAGCGAAACAGGGCATCTGTAGCGTTCACGGTCCAGTTTTAACCACCTTAGCCCAAGAAAGTCCCCAATCAATTGATCGCCTCTTTTCTCTCCTAGAAGGTCGTCCTTTAGCCCCTCTTATCGGTCAAGGTTGGGGTGGGGGCAAAGTGCGGGGACGCTTATTACCAGCTAATTTAACCGTAGCCACCCACCTCCTCGGAACCTCGGTTCAACCCACCCTAGAGGGGGTAATTTTAGCCCTAGAGGACGTAACCGAGGCCCCCTACCGGATCGATCGAATGTTAACTCAGTGGCGAATGCTGGGCATTTTCTCCCAAATTAAAGGCATTGCCCTCGGTCGTTTTAGCCGTTGTCTGGCAGCTCCCGGCAGTGATAGTCAAACCGTAGAGGAAGTCTTAAAAGAGCGTTTGGGCGATTTAGGCATTGCGGTTATTGCTGAGTTACCCTTCGGTCATGATGGCGATAATGCCGCTTTACCGGTGGGAACAATGGTAGAACTGGACGGGGATCGGGGAATCTTAGAATTTTTCTATCCCTAATGATCCACTTTTTTGATAGTATCTTAGAGAAGTGTTAACAAATGTAACAAAAAATTAATTATAGATGAAAGTATTAGTTGTCGGTGCGACGGGAACCCTAGGGCGACAGATCGTGCGTCATGCCATCGATCAGGGACATCAAGTGCGTTGTTTGGTACGCAGTCAGAGAAAAGGGGCTTTTTTGAAGGAATGGGGCGCGGAATTAGTCGGGGGAACCCTGCGGGATAAAAGCACCATTATTACCGCTTTAGAGGGAATGGACGCGGTGATCGATGCCGCTACTGCCCGGGCGACGGACTCGGCCAGCATTAAACAGGTGGATTGGGATGGTAAAGTTAATCTGATTCAAGCGGCCAAAACTGCGGGAGTTGATCGCTTTATTTTCTTCTCGATTCTCAATGCCGAAAAATATCCCAACGTGCCTTTAATGGAGATAAAACGCTGTACCGAGAAATTTCTAGCAGAATCGGGTTTAAAATATACAATTCTGCGTCCCTGTGGCTTTATGCAGGGTTTAATCGGTCAATACGCCATCCCGATGTTAGATAATCAAACGGTCTGGATCACGGGGGAAAGTACGGCGATCGCCTACATGGACACCCAAGATATCGCTAAATTCGCCGTTCGCGCCCTAGAAGTCCCCGAAACCGTCGGTCAATCCTATCCCGTGGTGGGCAGCAAAGCTTGGAAAGCTGAAGAAATTATCGAAGTTTGCGAACGCTTATCGGGTAAAGAGGGGAAAATTTGGCGTTTACCCATGGGATTACTGCGTTTTATGCGGGGAATAAGCCGTTGTTTCCAATGGACCTATAATATATCCGACCGACTAGCTTTTGCGGAAGTTCTCGCTAGTGGTCAAGCTCTTGATGCTCCAATGAAAGAAGTTTATCAAGTATTTGGCCTTGATCCGAGTCAAACAACTACTTTAGAATCCTATTTACAAGAATACTTTAGCCGCATTCTCAAGAAGCTCAAGGAAATCGACTTCGAGAAACAAAAAGCTCAGAAGAAGAAGAAAACTCCTTTCAAAAAGAAAGCGTGATTCAGCAGTAGGAAAATTTGTCAATGCCCAAAATCGGCATTATTTACAACGATATTAAGCCTATCGCTTGTAAAACAGCCCATCAGATACAAGATCAGCTACTTTCCCTAGGTTGGCAGGTGTTTATGGCTACCGGCAGCGGTGGCCTGCTAGGCCATTCTAAACCCTCTCGTCCGGTTTGTTTTACCCCGATCGATCAGTTAGTCCCCCCCCACTTCGAGCAAGATTTAAGTTTTGCGATCGTGTTGGGGGGCGATGGTACAGTCCTATCGGCGGCCCGGCAGTTGGCCACCCTCAATTTGCCCCTGTTAACGGTCAATACGGGACACATGGGCTTTTTGACCGAAATTTACCTAAATCAGCTTGAACCTGCCTTAGAACTGGTTTTAGAGGGGAAATACACCATCGAAAATCGCTCGATGATCACGGTGCGACTATTTCGCGAAGATACCCTCCTCTGGGAGGCACTTTCTCTCAATGAGGTGGTCGTCCACCGGGAACCCCTCACCAGTATGTGTCATTTTGAGATTCAAATTGGTGAACACGCACCCGTCGATATCGCTGCCGATGGGGTGATTCTCTCCACTCCCACCGGTTCTACTGCCTATGCTCTCAGCGCCGGCGGCCCGGTAATAACTCCCGATGTGCCGGTATTACAATTAGCTCCCATTTGTCCCCATTCTTTAGCTTCCAGATCCTTGGTATTTTCTGACAAGGAAACGGTGAATATTTTCCCAGCAACTGCTAACAGGATGGTGATGGTGGTGGACGGTAATGGCGGTTCTTATATCTTGCCAGAAGATCGAATTAATGTGCAGAAATCGCCCCACCAAGCTCATTTTATTCGTCTGCAATCGACGGAATTCTTCCGCATCCTCCGGGAAAAATTGGGTTGGGGTTTGCCTCATATTGCTAAACCAACTTCGGTGGAATTACCTTAATCAGTTATCAGTTATCAGTTATCAGTTATCAGTTATCAGTTATCAGTTATCAGTTATTAGTTATTAGTTATCAGATATAATTTTTCAGTTCACTGATTACTGGTTACTGTTTACTGAAAAATCTCCTGACTCCTAAATGGCTGATAGCTGAATTTATGCTCTCTTTTCGTGCCAAGATAGCTTTTTATTTAGAGGATGTCACCACGGCGATCGGACTGACGGTAAATCTGCTTATCTTAGCATTAATTTTACTCTCGTTGGGGATTTATGTGGCTCAAACCTATCCCTTATCCGCCACTTGGCAAATGTGGTTACGTCAGCTTGATGGGGGAATTTTAAGCTTATTTTCCCTAGAGTATTTAATTCGGTTTTGGTGTGCGGAATCAAAACTAGGCTTTGTTTTTAATATTTTTTCCATCCTAGATTTATTATCAATCCTGCCTCTATTTTTTGGTTTTTTTGATATTAGGTTTTTTAGAATTTTTCGCTGGTTTAGAATTTTGCGAGTGATTCGTTTTTTTGGTTCCGATCTTTCTATTTTTCAAATTAAAACTTCCGATCAGATAGTATTTATTCGCATATTACTAACTCTATTTTCGATTATTTTTGTTTATGCTGGTTTAATTTATCAGATCGAACACCCAATTAATCCCCAAGTTTATCGGACATTTTTTGATGCTTTTTACTTTGCTGTCGTGACTATGACTACCGTGGGATTTGGGGATGTGACTCCCCTTTCTGATGGGGGCAAAATGGTGACAGTTTTAATGATTTTAACGGGAGTTTTGTTAATTCCCTTGCAAATTAGCACTCTGACTAAACAAATATTAAAATCTGGCACTCAAATTGATTATCCTTGTCCAGATTGTGGTTTACCCCGTCACGATATAGATGCCAATTTTTGTAAAAACTGTGGCGCAAAACTCTTAAAAAGACCTGATTGAGACTAATTCTGGCGAAATGGGGAAATGGGGAAATGGGGAAGTGGGGATAATCAAAAAAAGTAATCTCCTGTCTCCTGACTCCTAACGACCGACGACCGACGACCGACGACCGACGGAATCATGACAATTTACAATTGCTTAATAATTGTTGCCACTGCCGTGATAATATGTCTTGTGGCTCACCTGAGCGTCATAGCTCGGAAAGCAATCCAGATATTGAGATTAGTCTATCGCTGATTTAGGTGTACCTTGTCTGACCCATCGATCGCATCTCCCCCAACCCCAGAAACCAACCCGCCGTCAGATCCGATGCGGGAATACTATCAACTACAAAACACCTTATTGATCACCACCCTGATCTTAAGCGGTCTGATCTTTATACCCGTGTGGCTGTTTTATTCCCTCAATACTGCCCTTAATTACCTATTAGGGGCAATGGTGGGAGTTGTTTACCTAAAACTCCTGGCCGGGGAAGTGGAAAAATTGGGGGTAACGAAAAATCGGGTAGGCAAAAAAGGATTAGCCCTATTCGCTGGATTAATCATCATCGCCAGTCGTTGGCAAGAACTGCACATAGTGCCAGTTTTTTTGGGTTTTTTGACCTATAAAGGCGCGATCATCGTCTATACCCTGCAAACCATCTTCAAGCTGGAGCAGAAAGCCGATTCCTAAACCCTTTGACCGTTAAAAATAACCCTGATTTGCGAACCCGAATCTCTCTAAGGTAGAAATGTTAGACAGTTTAAGTGTGCTTAATTTTTATAGCCTCGCTTCCCTGGAAGTGGGACAACACTGGTACTGGCACATCGGCGGACTAAAAATTCACGGGCAAGTGATCGCGGTCTCCTGGATCGTCTTCGCTATCTTAATCATCGCCTCGATCGCCGCTACCCGCAAAATCCAGAAAGTCCCTAGCGGTATTCAAAACCTCATGGAGTACGTTCTGGAATTTCTGCGCGATTTAGCCAAAAACCAGCTAGGAGAAAAGGAATATCGACCCTGGTTGCCCTTCATCGGCACCCTATTTTTATTTATTTTCGTTTCTAACTGGTTAGGGGCTTTGATTCCTTGGAAGTTAATCGAACTGCCCGAAGGAGAATTAGCCGCCCCCACTAACGACATCAATACCACGGTGGCGTTAGCCCTACTGACTTCTCTCGCCTACTTCTACGCAGGCATCAGTAAAAAAGGACTCGGTTACTTCGCTCACTACCTAGAGCCGATTCCCGTGCTATTACCGATCAAAATTTTAGAAGACTTTACCAAACCCCTCTCCCTCAGCTTCCGTCTTTTCGGAAACATCCTCGCGGACGAGTTGGTAGTAGCCGTATTAGTCTTCCTTGTCCCCCTAGTCGTACCCCTCCCCCTGATGGCTCTCGGTTTATTTACCAGCGCTATCCAGGCCCTTGTCTTCGCCACCCTTGCGGGGGCCTATATCCATGAGGCCCTGGAATCGGAACACGAAGAAGAACACGCTTAAAAGCGAGGGACGAAAACAGAAAAATTTCTTAGGGAAAAGTGTCCAAATAATAGGATAATAACTAAGAAATTATTGGTCGAATTCAGGATGAGCAACTGAATTCCAGGATCGTTCTTTCCCAAAAACTCTTTCGGGAGTTTTGATCAGAAAACCAGCCATTTTTTGAGGCTGAGAACGCGCTCTGTAAACAACAGATTGAAATTGATTAGTAAATAGAGGAAAAAATCACCATGAACCCCACAGTAGCTGCCGCTTCCGTTATCGCCGCCGCCCTCGCCGTTGGTTTAGCCGCTATCGGCCCCGGTGTTGGTCAAGGTACCGCTTCTGGAGAAGCTGTTTCCGGTATCGCCCGTCAACCCGAAGCTGAAGGAAGAATTCGTGGTACCCTTCTCCTCAGCTTGGCATTCATGGAATCCTTAACCATCTACGGTTTGGTTATCGCTCTCGTTTTACTGTTCGCTAACCCCTTCGCCTAATTAAAAAAGCAGTGGGCTATCAGCCCCCAGTCCCCAGCTTGGCAGCAGAGTTTTCAAAACTCTCAAAAAACGCCGAAGCAGCCAACTAAAAAACCTAGTTTTTGGGACAGAAGGCTGATAGCTAATTAAGGGAATTTTAGTGATTCCCCCTGACTGTTTATTGTTAAAGCAGGGGGATCATATTCCTTTTTTGAACCTGTCTATAGCTTCTATTTATCAGGAATAAATCAATGTTTGATTTCGATGCCACCCTGCCAGTGATGGCACTACAGTTTATTCTTTTGGCAGTGATCCTGAACGCCGTTTTTTATAAACCCCTCAGTAAAGTTTTAGATGAACGGGCGGAGTATATTCGGCAAACGGAAGGCGGAGCCAAAGAACAACTAGCCAAAACCGAAGCGCTGGTACAAGAGTACGAATTGCAATTAAGTTCGGCTCGTAAACAATCCCAAGAGATTATCGCCCAAGCGCAAGCCGAGGCCCAAAAACTAGCCAGCGAACGAGTTGCCGCAGCCCAAAAAGAAGCGATTGCCCGTAAGGAAGCCGTCGCCGCCGAAATTGCCCAACAGAAAGAAGAAGCCTTTCGTTCTCTAGAAGGACAAGTGGCCTCTCTTTCCCGTCAAATTCTCGAAAAACTACTAGGCCCCGAACTCGTTCGCTAAACCCCAGCCCTTGGTTAATAACAGTGATCAGTAAAAAGATAGAACTCAGTCGTCAGAAGTTAGAAGACTGATAACTTACCTCTGATAACTGATAACTGAATAACCTACTCCCCGCCCTCAATAACCATGATCATCGACACAGTTTTATTATTAGCCACGGAGGCGAAGGAAGCGGCAGCAGAAGGATTCGGCATCAACACCGATATCCTAGGAACTAACCTATTTAACCTCTCGATTCTGCTCGGTTTAGTCATCTTCTACGGCCGCAAAGTTCTCGGACAAATCCTCGGAGAACGTCAGTCGAAGATTGCTGAAGCTTTAGCCGAAGCTGAAGACCGGAAAAATATTGCCGCTAACGCCCTCGCCGAAGAACAGAAAAAACTCGCCCTAGCAAAACAAGAAGCGGAAAAAATTATCAATAATGCTCGATCTAGAGCTAAAACTGTCACCGCCGACATCGCCGCCCAAGCCGAACTCGATATTCAAAGAATGCGCGAAAGTGCCGCTAAAGATCTCTCGGCGGAACAGGATCGCGTTTTAGTAGAATTACGCCAAAGAATTACCGCTTTAGCCTTAGCTAATGTGGAATCCCAATTAAGCACTGGCCTGGAAGAATCGGTACAACAAACCCTAATTGATCGCAGTTTGGCCAACCTAGGAGGTAAATAGATGCAGGGAAGTTTAATCAGTTCAGAAATAGCCGAACCCTACGCCCAAGCATTACTTTCCGTCGCCCAAAGCAGCGGACAATTAGAAGCGATTGGCGGCGAAATTAAATCCCTCTTAGAATTGTTGGAAAATGCTCCCGATCTAAGAGCTTTTATTGGCAATCCCGTCATCAAAGAAGAAGCTAAAAAAGCCGTTCTTTCCCAAGTAATGGGGAGCAGTGCCAATCCCTATTTAACTAACTTCATGATGTTATTGGTCGATAAACGTCGGATTCAATTTTTAGAACCCGTTTGTCAACAATATCTCACCCTGGCTAGAGTGCTGACTAACACCGTTTTAGCGGAAGTTTCCTCGGCCACCGAATTGAACGATAGCCAAAAACAAATCGTCATCGACAAAGTGAAAACCCTGACTGGGGCAAATGTGGTCGAACTGAAAACCAAAGTTGATGGCAGCCTCATCGGTGGTGTGGTGATCAAAGTCGGTTCTCAGGTCTTTGATGCCAGCATTCGCGGTCAACTACAACGCCTCAGCCTCTCCCTGCGCTAAGGTCATCTAATCTCTCTTTTTTGCTGTTTTTTCACCTTCTAATTTTTTACTTTTTCCCAGATTAAACTATGGTAGCTATCAGACCCGACGAAATTAGCACGATTATTCGTCAACAGATCGAATCCTATAACCAAGAAGTACAGGTCTCCAACGTGGGAACCGTCCTGCAAGTGGGTGACGGTACTGCCCGCATCTACGGCCTACAACAAGCCATGTCGGGAGAACTATTAGAATTTGAAGATGGAACCGTCGGCATCGCCCTTAACCTCGAAGAAGATAACGTCGGTGCAGTGTTAATGGGTGACGGTTTCGGGATTAAAGAAGGCGGTACGGTGAAAGCTACCGGTAAAATCGCTCAGGTTCCCGTGGGTGAAGCCTTAGTCGGCCGCGTGGTTGATGCTCTCGGTCGTCCCATCGACGGGAAAGGGGACATCCTCGCCAGCGAAACCCGTCTGGTGGAATCCCCCGCCCCCGGTATTGTCGCTCGCAAATCCGTCTGTGAACCGATGCAAACCGGCATTACCGCTATCGATGCCATGATTCCCGTCGGTCGTGGTCAACGGGAGTTAATTATCGGTGACAGAAAAACCGGTAAAACAGCGATCGCCATTGACACGATCATTAACCAGAAAAGCGAAGACGTGATCTGTGTCTATGTCGCCATCGGTCAAAAAGCCTCCACCGTCGCCCAAGTAATCGACACCCTCACCCAAAGAGGCGCCATGGATTACACCGTAGTGGTGGCCGCTAACGCTAACGACCCCGCCACCCTCCAGTATATCGCCCCCTATACCGGAGCTTCGATCGCCGAATACTTCATGTATAAAGGCAAAGCGACCCTAGTTATCTACGATGACCTCACCAAACAGGCTCAAGCTTATCGTCAGCTATCCCTGCTCATGCGTCGTCCTCCCGGTCGGGAAGCTTACCCCGGCGACGTTTTCTATCTCCACTCCCGTTTACTAGAGCGCGCCGCTAAACTCAGCGATGCCCTCGGTGGTGGTAGCATGACCGCCCTGCCGATTATCGAAACCCAAGCCGGTGACGTTTCTGCCTACATTCCCACCAACGTAATTTCGATCACTGACGGTCAGATATTCCTCTCCACCGACCTCTTTAACGCTGGTTTCCGTCCCGCTATTAACGCTGGTATTTCCGTATCCCGGGTGGGTTCGGCGGCCCAAACGAAAGCGATGAAGAAAGTTGCCGGTAAATTAAAACTCGAATTAGCCCAGTTTGACGAATTAGAAGCTTTTGCTCAATTCGCTTCTGACCTTGATGCGGCAACCCAAGCACAACTGGCTCGCGGTCAACGTCTGCGTCAAATCCTCAAACAACCCCAAAACTTCCCCCTCTCCGTTTGGGAACAGGTGGCGGTGGTTTATGCCGGTTTAAACGGTTATCTCGACGATATCGCCACCGATAAAGTTATCGATTTCTGCGCCGGTTTACGCGAATACCTGAAAACCAGCAAACCTCGCTACGTTGAGATCGTCAGCACTGAAAAACAACTCAACGACGAAGCGGAAGGCCTGCTCAAAGATGGCATCAATGAGTACAAACAGGCTTTCAAGTAAACTTCTGTGAGCTTTAAGCTGTCAGCCTTTTCAGTTATCAGTGATCAGTAAACAGTGATCAGTAAACAGTGAAAAGATGGCCAGAAACTGCTATTTAGTACTGCTCACTTAACACATACTGCTCACTTAAAACTCCAATCTGATAACTGATAACTGATGACTGATAACTGATAACTGATAACTGATAACTGAATTATGCCTAATCTCAAAGCGATTCGCGACCAAATTCAATCGGTCAAAAATACCAAAAAAATTACCGAGGCCATGCGTCTGGTGGCGGCAGCAAAAGTGCGTCGCGCCCAAGAACAAGTTCTCTGTACCCGTCCTTTTGCCGATGCCCTCGCTCAGGTACTTTATAATCTGCAAGGTCGTTTAGCCTTTAGTGATGTTAATTTACCCCTACTGGCCCAACGGGAAGTAAAAACCGTGGCTCTGTTAGTAGTCACAGGCGATCGAGGTCTTTGTGGCGGTTATAATACTAACGTCATCCGTCGTGCCGAACAACGGATGAATGAATTAAAAGAGCAAGGGATTAAGTATCAATTAGTGGTTGCTGGCCGGAAAGCGGCACAGTATTTCGAGCGCCGCAATGCTCCCATTGCCGCTAAATTTATTAACCTCGAACAGATTCCCACTGCTGACGAAGCTGGCACTATTGGGGATGAATTGCTTTCCTTGTTTTTATCGGAAACAGTCGATCGAGTCGAGTTAATTTATACTCGTTTTATCTCCCTGATCAGTGCCACTCCGGTGATTCAAACCCTGTTACCTTTAACTACCCAAGGTTTAGCGGTACAGGATGACGAGATTTTCCGTTTGGTGACTAAAGAGGGAAAATTTAAGGTACAACGGGAAAAAATGGCCAGCCAACCGGCGCAGGTTTTTCCCCAAGACATGATTTTTGAGCAGAATCCCGTTCAAATTCTCGATTCTCTCCTACCTTTGTACTTAAATAACCAATTACTGCGCGCCCTCCAGGAATCGGCAGCGAGTGAATTAGCAGCCCGGATGACGGCGATGAGTAACGCCAGCGAGAACGCCAGCGAGTTAATCGGGACTTTGAGCCGGACTTACAACAAAGCGCGTCAAGCCGCTATTACGCAAGAATTGTTAGAAGTAGTAGCGGGGGCGAACGCGCTCTAGATTTAAGCCTGTTTTTCTTTTGATTATCAGTGGGAGTGATTATTTTCACTCCTTTTTTTTCGTTTAGATAGCGGTAAACTATTAGCCTTAGTTACCAGAAGGCGGCTCCCCTATCATATTTGTAAGATATTGTCAAGGAATTTTTGTTAATGTTAAAGGTCACATTTTTTCAGACATTTGTAGCAATAATTTACAAAAAAATTAGATGATCTATATTGATCGTCACTTAGAATTTTAAGAGTGGCTTGTCTGGAGTAAAACTACCAGCATTTTCTTCCCTAACCCATTCAAAAATTTCGATCGAGTTGTTACTTCTTAATTGTTTTTTTGGGATCGGTCGGATCTACGGCTCTCCCACAATTATGAAATTATGTAACAAGTTTTCTGGCCACTGCATAAAAATCAAGCCTCCTCCGCAACAAGTAATAGAGGCCAAACAAAAAGGAGTTTTTACCATGACTAGCGCGGCTAATTCTGGCAATATCTTGATGGGATTGGGACTAGAAGCCATTCTTGCTAAATTTGCCAATTCAGAAACCTATTATCAAAACTTAACAGCAATTTTCGGCAATCAGTACGACACCAGCAAAGCGGAAACCCTACGCATTCAATGGCAAAGAGGAGATTTTAGCAACTTACCAGCGATCTTAGTCCTCCCAGCTGATCGCTTAGCAGGCGCACGCGGGGCTTACTCGATCACCACCGATACTATTTATATCGCTGATCGCCAGACGAGTTTCGAGGGATTGGTGAACCTTCTTCTCGAAGAAATCGGTCACGCGATTGATCGCTCTTTGAACCCGATCGATACAAAAGGAGACGAGGGCGCGATTTTTGCCGCTTTCGTACTCGGACAGGAGCTATCGCCCGAAATTCTGAACCGATGGCGGGAAGAAGACGATCGCGCGACGATCGTGGTGGACGGACGAGGGCTAGTGGTCGAAAAGCAGGATATCGTCGGTACGAACGACAATGATAATCTACAGGGAACCGCAAGCGCAGATATGATCGAGGGATTGGCCGGAAACGACACAATTTTCGGCGGGGGGGGTGACGATACCCTGTACGGGGACGGCGGATTCGACTTCTTCTTTACCGAGGCGGGGAACGACATCATCGACGGTGGGGGGGGAACCGATACCTTCGTCGGCAATTATCGGAACGCGATCAGCAACGTCATCATGACCTACAGTATCGCGACTGGGAGCGGGACGATCCAGGTGGGGGGAGAAAGAGATGCCTTTACCTCGATCGAGAGTTTTAGCGGTTTTCTGGGTTCCGCATTTGACGATTATCTATTCGGCGGGACCGCCAACGATAACAATATCGACGGGGGCGCAGGCAACGATAAGGTTTTCACCAACGGCGGCGATGACTCGGTGTACGGTAAGAACGGGAACGATTACCTCGACGGGGGAAGCGACAATGACGAACTCTACGGCAACGAGGGAAACGATTCCCTCTACGGGAGCGAGGGAAACGATGAACTCTACGGCGGTAACGGGAACGATCTCGTTGACGGCGGCGCAGGGGGCGATATTCTCTACCAAGACGCGGGAAACGATTATCTCTACGGCGGTAACGGGAACGATACCTACCGCGCCGACTATAACGCCTCCGCAGCGCGGGTAGTAATGACCTACTCGATCACGTCGAGTAACGGGACGATCACCGTCGGGAGCGAACGGGACTTTTTCTACTCGATCGAGAAATTCGATAACTTCATCGGTAGTTCCTTCAACGATGTCCTCTTCGGAGGGTCGGGCAACGACTTCAATATTCAAGGTGGTGCGGGCAACGATACCATCTCCGGCAATCAGGGCAACGATACCCTCTCCGGCGATAGTGGCGATGATATCCTCAACGGCGGTTCCGATAACGATTATCTCCTCGGTGGGATCGGGAACGATGTCGTGAACGGCGATGGCGGCGATGATATCCTCGTCGGCGGTAGCGGCAATGACATCCTAAACGGGGGTTTAGGAACCGATCTCTACGACACTACTTACAATAGTCTGCCGACGGCGATAACGATGGACTACGGCGGTACTGGGGGAAATCCGCGGATTATCGTCGGGAATCAAACAGATTTATTAATCTCTGTAGAACGCCTCCTTCTCATCGGCACGGAATTTAACGATTCCCTCCTCGGTGGCGGTGGTAACGACCCCAACGTAAGCGGGGGAAAAGGAAACGATACCGTTGTCGGTAACGGCGGCGATGACGTTCTCTACGGGGATGACGATAACGATCTCCTCTACGGGGGCGAGGGAAGAGATACGGTATACGGCGGCGATGGGGTCGATACCCTCTACGGCGACCCTGGCAATAATGTTCTCTACGGTGGCGAGGATAAAGATCTACTCTACGGGGGGAACAATGCTGATAACCTCTACGGCGAGAATCACGACGACACCCTCTACGGCAACGGGGGAAACGATGATCTCTTCGGCGGCAATGGAGCCGATAACCTTGACGGGGGTGACGGGGACGATGATCTTGACAGTGGGGAGGGCAATGATTACCTCTTCGGTGGCGCAGGAAACGATCGATTGTTCTCGTCGAATGGAAACGATACCGTCGATGGCGGTGCGGGAACCGATACCTACTCGATCGATTTTTCCGGTAGCCCAGTTTTCATGACCTACGATACCGTGACAGGTAACGGTATGGTAATTAGTGGCAATAAAGTCGATACGCTGATCTCGATCGAGCGTTGCAATCTATTCGGTACGGAGGATAACGATTTTATTCTCGGCGGTTGGGGATCGGATAGTTTTCTTTTTAGCTTGACCTTCTGGGATGGCGGCCTCCGCGGCAACGGCGGCGATGATACCATCGACGGTAATAGCGGGAACGATTCGCTTTTCGGGGAGGACGGGAACGATTTTCTCATC
Organism: Microcystis sp.; assembly: GCF_048564745.1. NCBI lineage: Bacteria > Bacillati > Cyanobacteriota > Cyanophyceae > Chroococcales > Microcystaceae > Microcystis > Microcystis sp. Next base: position 71,051 of record NZ_JBLZRT010000012.1, on the reverse strand, counting down.
GGCGGTTGGGGATGGGATACCCTCGTCGGGGGAGATGATAACGATCGCCTGATCGGGGTCAACCCCAACGCATCCACCCCCGGACGGAACGAACAGGACGATCTCTACGGGGGAGCGGGGGCGGATCTGTTCATCCTCGGTGACGCGAACTGGAGCGGCTACGATGACGGTAGTACCAGTAGTTCGGGCAGTGGAGATTACGCCGATATCGAAGATGCTAATTTCTCCGAGGGCGATCGGATTCAACTACGCGGTTCGCGAGCGGACTATCTCGTCCAGAAGGCCCCTTTCAGCAATGACGTGGAAATTTACCTGATTAAACCTTTGGGGGAACCCGATGAACTGATCGCTCGGGTCAGAGGCTATATCAGTCTAGGCGACGAGGTTTTTGTCTTCGTTCCTGCCGGTCCCGTAACCACGATCACCGTGGCTGTTAGCGATGGCAGTGCGGGGGAACCGGCCAACGCGGGCGTTTTTACCCTCACCCGAAGCGGGAATATAGGGAACGCGCTGACCGTGAACTATCTCCTTGCTGGGTCGGCTACCAACGGGGTAGATTACAGTAATCTCACCAGAAGAGTTACTTTCGCGGCGGGAAGTAGTACCGCCACCGTCACGATTAACCCGCTCGAGGATACGGCAATCGAGGGGAACGAAGTCGTGCTTTTACAGATCGTCGAGGGAACTGGCTACACCCTCGGAGCCACGAGCGGCGCGGTTATCACCCTCACCGATAACGATGTTTACACAGCGATCGAACCTGCGAGTCTCGGCAGTAATATCACCCTCGTCCGCGATTCGGCCAATCGTCTCTACGCGGGATCAAGCGAAGAAACCCTACCGCTTTATAGCCTAGAGGATACACCGCTCCGGATCGGTCAATATCCCGATTGGCAAGCACTCGCAGTCGAGCGGATCGACGGACTCAACCAGATTTTATGGAAAAATACCCGCAATAACTATCTTCAGGTTTGGTACACCGATACGAATTGGCGCTGGCTCGGCGGGGATAGTACAAACGGATTAAATACCCTAGATGCGTACAATCTAGAGAAAAAATTCCAGTTCGACGCCAACGGAGACGGCCGGATCGGTATGACCTTCAGCAACCTTGAAGCGGCGGGGTCGGTCGCGATCGTCCGGGATACCCTGAACCGACTCTACGCCCGAACGAGCTTAGGAGATACGGCGATCGGGGCGATTAACGGTACACCCCTGACGGAAACCTCGAATCCCGGACGACAGATTCTCGGCGCGGAAACGCTAAACGGAATTAATCAGATCGTCTGGCGAAACACGACGACGAACGCGCTCGAACTTTGGACGATGGACGGGGACTGGCAGTTTGCGGGAAATGACGCTCCGATCGCCCCCACCTCCCCGACCGCGCTACAACTAGAGCGGGATTTCGAGATGGATCTCAACGGCGACACCGTGATCGGTCGTTTACCGAACCTATCGGATATTACCCTAACCCTCACCCCAGCTACTGTCACCGAGAACGGTACGCCGAACCTCGTTTATACCTTCACCCGTCGCGGCCCGCTCACCAATCCCCTCGCGGTGAACTTCAGTGTCTCGGGAACCGCGACCTTGACCACCGACTATACCCAAACTGGGGCGCTCACTTTTACCGCGACTGGGGGAACGGTACGCTTTAACGCGGGCGCAAGTACGGCGATCATCACCATCGATCCCGTCGGCGACGCGCTCATCGAACCCAATGAAACCGTCTCTCTCGCGATCACGCCAGGAGTCGATTATACCCGCGGGACGACGGAAGCCATCACGGGAACGATCGCCAACGACGATCTACCGACCCTGACGATCGATAACCTGATCTTCCTGGAGGGATTGGAAGCGAACGCATTGATCCCCGTCCGTCTTAACGGCCCTTTCGGTGAACCGATCCGCGTCAACTACACCACCGCCAACGGCACGGCGATCGCGGTCGCAGATTACACCGCGTCCTCAGGAATTTTGACGATTCCGGCCAATACAACCACCGCTTTTATTCGCATCCCGATCGCTAACGATACCCTCAACGAAGCGGACGAAACCTTTACCGTTACCCTGTCCAACCCAGTCAACGCCACGATCGCCCGTGCGATGGCGACGATCACCATCACCGATACTCTCGAAAGCGATGTCAGCACCGTCCTCACAAATGGGTTAGAAAACCTACAACTGACTGGCACGAATCCGATTAACGGCACTGGTAACGCAGGTAATAATCGCATCACAGGTAATAGTGGCAATAATATCCTCAATGGTGGTTTAGGGAATGACACTCTCGCGGGTAATGCGGGTAACGATACCCTCACCGGTGCAGCGGGAGTGGACAGATTTGAATTCCGGTCTATCCGTGCTTTTGTTGCCAGCGATTTTGGGGTAGATACGATCAGCGATTTCGTAGTTAATCAAGATAAAATTGTCTTGAGTAAAACTACTTTTGCCGCTTTAACCAGTGGGGTTGGTAACGGTTTTAGTCAAGCTAGTAATTTCGCCGTCGTTGCGAATAATAGTTTAGTTGCCGCTAGTAATGCTTTCATTGTTTATAGTCGTGGCACTGGTCATCTATTCTATAACCAAAATGGTGGCGCAGCGGGTTTGGGAACCGGTGCTAATTTTGCAGTTTTCACTGGTAATCCTAGCCTAACAGCCAACGATTTCCTCTTGGTGGCTTAATCAAAAACAGTAGTCAGTTATCAGTTTTTGTCAAATTTACAGTTTTAGGAAGGCAGGATCGATCACCAGTTTAATAGTTGAATATTCCTAGCATTATCGGGGAAAATCTTAGCCAAGTTTTTCGGCAGCGAAAGCCCAAAATTAACCGCAACATGGACTTGCGTTAAAATAATCTACCAAGTCTTAAGGCGGACTAGATTAAGCCCAAAAGAGTATAGACTCAAGTACATATACTCTAATACACTTAGTCCCAATATATACCGTTTCCTAAGCTAGTGAGGTACACCTATTTTTCTTCCCTTTTGCCTCTTGCCTTTTGCCTAAAACCCATAACTTTTGTACCTCAGCAGACTGAAAAACGCTATAGTTTAAGCGAAGTGCTGTTGAGGGAATTTTCCTTGATTAACCCGAAAATAGAAGCCCTACAAGTTTTTCAAGCCCTAGAGACGAGGATTTTCATAGTCATTGGCTAATCGATATCTAGAGACCTAAGATTTGGACTTCTCCGGCAAGAATTAGGTTCAAATAGAGTCGGGCCAATCATTAGACCTCTTGTAAAAATCAAAAATTGTCGAGGTTGATTAGGAGTCAGTGGCCAGTAGTCGGTCGTCCGGAGAACTAAGAATGAATAATAATCAATTAAATGCTCTATTTACATATTTTATGCCACTTAATCCTTATTTTTGACGTTTTTGAACCACTAAAAATTGATTATGCCAGAGGTTTACTGAAATCGTTAATATTAATTTTACTCTTGCCTTTTTAGATCTCCTGGCCCCTTGAAAAGCCCCATCTCATCCTGTATTCTGAGTCAGCGTAAGAACTATAAATGTCAAATCTCAATTGATCGACTTAAATCTTAAACTATAATCATTACCCGATCGCCCGGTATTGGAGGGACAAAACAACTCGTGAGTATAACTGATTTAATCCAAAAAGGCGGAGTGGCTATGTGGCCGCTGCTTTTTCTGTCTATTTTAGCTCTTAGCACTATTATCGAACGAATTTGGTTTTGGAGTCGCACCCTCCTTAGTGAGGGCCAGATTTTAAATCGCATTATGGAATCCGCCATCCGTAACTGGGATTTGGCCGCAAAAGTCGCTAGGGATTCCCGCAATCACCCCATCGGTAGCTATCTTTATGCTCCCCTGCGCTTAGAAAATCCAGATCCAGAGGTTTTTCACTTTGCCCTCGAGTCAGCTGCCGATGAACAATTATCTCTAATGAAACGGGGCGATAAAATCCTTGAGGCAGTCATCGCCCTTTCTCCCCTGCTAGGATTATTAGGAACGGTACTCGGTTTAATTACCTCTTTGGCTAATATTCAACTGAGTGACCTGGGAACTTCCTCCACAGCCGGAGTAACTTTAGGTATTAGTGAAGCTTTAATTTCCACCGCTACCGGCTTAATTGTCGCTATCTTTAGCCTCGCTTTCTATCGCATTTTTCAGGGACTCTGGTTCAATCAAGCTAGAATTTTTCGCAAGGCTGGCAGTGATTTAGAAATTATCTACCGTCAACGTTGGCTAGATGGAGAAGACCAACAATACTCCCTCAGTGCTAACCTAGAAAAACCCCTCGATCGCTAAGTCTCCCCCTTATAACCCATGGCCGAAACTAAATCTCTTAACCACAAAAAGTCAAAAAGTAGCCATATCACAGCCCGTCCGCTCAAATTATGGCATGATCAACACCGCATTCAAGAGGATGTGCAGGTTAATATCATTCCCCTGATCGATGTAATTTTCTGTATTCTCACCTTCTTTATTCTCGGTGCAGTGGGATTATCTCGCCAACAGGCTATCAGTCTTGATTTACCGAAAGCTAGTACCGCTACCACCCCGATGCGGGAAATGTTGGTGGTTAGTCTCGATGATTTCGGACAACTCTACGTCGAAAAACAGATGGTGACTCGCCTCCAGTTATTCGAGGCAATCAAGAATTATCATCAATATAGTCCCAATGGACTGATGGTACTGAATGCCTCCAGAAATGCCAGTTATAACGAAGTGGTTGGGGTTTTAGATCTACTGCGACAGGTGGGCGGCGATCGCGTGGCTTTAGCGACTCTATCGGGGGAAGCTAACAATCCCACAATAGAAAATAGCAATCCTTTGCCCAATTTGCCCACTAATCCTACCTTACCCGGTTTAACCAATCCTCTAGGCAGAAATTAACTAGGAATGGATGCGATAGCTGAGTAATTGTTCTTCGAGAGCTGCAATGCGATTGTAAGCCGCCGTCAATTGTGCCGTCAATCGGCGAATTTGGATTTCATCGGCAAAAGAATTTTCTCCACTGACAGCCGGGGCCTGTTTGCCACCGTGATCTCGGAGAATATCTTTATGATCGTAGAGGCTATTATCGGATAACTCGGAAAAACCGACCATTTCCAGTGATTCTCGCGGGGAACGACTCGATTTATCCCCAGCTAGGATAGCAATTTGCTGGCTGAGGCTTTCGACAATATCCTGTAGATGATCGACTTTCCGATCAAGACTGATAATCTGTTGTTGTAGTCCATTCATACAATTACCTAGAGATTAAGGGGGCTTCCCCTCTATGCTAGGCTCTAGAGGAGATGGACTATAACAATTTATGATTGATTTAACGATCCCTTTACTGCCCTTAACTAATCTTAATATATTGCCAGAGTCAACCAGCTGCCCCCGATAGCACTTCTATTAGAAATTAAGGTAAGCTGTTGAGCGGTAAGCCTCGATTTTAAGGAACTAAATTATGTTTAAAAATTGGTCTTTCGATGATTGGATGAATCATATCCTTTTTCTGGCTACAATTGTGGCTTTGCTGACGATTTGGCTGGGCAGATAATTAAACTATGATTGCCAATCTAATTTTAGGGATGTCAAGATAACTGGAGTCATTGCACCGAGAATCCCCGTCCATTTTAGGGCAGGGAGTGTCAAAATAAGAAACAAAACCCTCAGCGATCGATATGACTGACTCAAACCCAAAAATTTGTATTCTCGGTGGTGGTTTTGGTGGACTCTATACTGCTTTACGTTTGAGTCAATTGCCTTGGCAAGATCAACACCCCCCCCAAATTACCTTAATTGATAAAAACGATCGCTTTTTATTTTCTCCCCTTCTCTACGAATTAGTCACCTCAGAACTACAATCCTGGGAAATTGCCCCCCCTTTCAGCGAATTGCTCGCTAATACCCCCGTTGACTTCCAACAGGGAACCGTCACGGCGATAGATGTTAATAATCATAAAATAACCCTTGACAATCAAAACGATATATGCTATGACCGCCTCGTGATCGCCCTCGGTGGTCAATCCTCCCTTGAATTCCTACCCGGGGCCAAAACCCACGCTATCCCTTTTCGTAGTCTAGAGGATGCCTATCGTCTTCGGGATCGACTCAAAACCCTAGAACAATCCGATCGCGATAAAATTCGGGTCGCCATTATCGGGGGCGGTTATAGCGGCGTAGAATTAGCCTGTAAGCTGGCTGATCGCCTCGGAGAAAGGGGAAGAATTCGTCTGATCGAAAGAAATAGCGATATACTTGGCCCTTCAACCCAATTTAACCGCGACACCGCCAAAAAAGCCCTAGAAAAACGTCTAGTTTGGTTAGACCTCGAAACCACCGTCGCCGACATCCAAGCGGATCGCCTCTCCCTTGACTACAAAGGACAGATCGACAATATCCCCGTTGATCTAATTCTCTGGACCGTTAGCCCGATCGCCTCCCCACTGCTCGCTAATTTGCCCATAGCACATAATGAGCGCAAATTACTAAAAGTTAATCAATATTTACAAACTGTCGAAAACCCCAGCATCTACGCGATCGGCGATGCGGCCGATAGTCGCGACCAAGAGGATAAACCATACGCTGCCACGGCCCAAGTAGCCCTTCAACAGTCCGACTACTGCGCTTGGAATATTTGGGCGAGTTTCCACGATAAACCAGCTTTACCCTTCCGTTATCAACCTTTAGGCGAAATGTTGACCCTCGGAGTCGATGAAGCTACGATTAGCGGTTTAGGACTAGAATTAGCCGGTCCCCTTGCCCATCTTACCCGTCGCTTAGTCTATCTCTACCGTCTGCCTACCCTTAACCATCAAATCGCCGTAGCATTCAACTGGATTACCCAACCGCTTCTATCCCTCATCTCTGAGTAGCGAGTTCAGATATTCCTCCACTAATAAACTATCTCGATCGGTCAATTCCTGACCATCGAGACGATTTAAAAGCATTACTGCACCAAATAACCGATTATTAACCCTAATTGGCACAGCTAAAGCCGTTTTTATCCCCAAAGCCACCGCTATATCCTGACGAATGCGATTATCTCCGAGGGTTTGTCCTACCACCACCGGACAACTCCCCTGGTAAACCACCGTACACAATCCCGACGTGGCAATATCACCCCTTTTGCCCACAATTGCCTGGGTATTTTTACCCGCACCCGCACGATAATCAATACTATCACCGTCAAATTCGGCAATGATAACCGTTTCTGTTGGAATTAAACCTAAAATTTCTTCAGCAATGCGATCGAGATTAGTTAATTTTTCCATAATGGTTTAGGGGTTGAGGAAATGGGGTGTTATACTCAAAAAAACAGCAATTCATTAACTTTAGTCTATAGTTTGTGAACTCAAATGAAAGATAACACCCCCAAAGTAAAAAGTCTCAAATCTTATCTTCAGCATTTGCCTCAAGATGCGTCTGAAGCGATCGTTAGCACCAACTTTGCACCTTACCTGATATCATATTTAGGATTTTCAACCACGGAGATAATCCCACAGTACGACACGGGAGGCGGTGGGATTACCGACTTTGCCACTCGGAGAAACCTAGAAAACGATATTTTTTTGCAGACAAAGAGTAATCCTTTTCTGCTGATAGAGTTAAAAGGTAGAGATATTAACCTAACTGAAAATAGTCCAAGTTATAAGGCAACTGTCAATCAGTTAAAGCGTCAGTTATTAGGGAATAACTGTCAAGCAGCCCAATGGGGAATTATCACTAACGGTTCGCACATCCAGTTATTTAGAAAACATGGTAAAATCATTTTTCCTGCCACTACTTGCATAGAGCTAACTCCTGAGAACATTGATGAGACCGTAGCTCTGATCAAGACAAAAATTGACAATACTCCCAAAGCATTAACGGTTACTGTTTACAATAATAAAGGCGGTGTAGGCAAAACCACCACAACCGTAAATCTTGCCGCTATTCTTGCTTTTTTAGGTAAAAAAGTTTTAGTTTTAGACTTTGATTTTAATCAACGAGATTTAACTAAATCTATCCTAACTATAAACCCAGAAGATGGACTACTAGAAAAGGCTTTAACTGACCGCAATATTGATCTAAAATCAGTGATTATTCCCTATACTTTTAAGAATCCAAAACGACAAATTACCTTCGACGTTGTTCCTGCTGATCCTAAAATGGCAGACTATCCGGACTTTCAGTATAATTCTCAAATGAAAATATTCACTCTCCATAGAAAATTAGACTTAGCTAGATATGAGTACGATTACATCTTTATAGATGCAGCTCCCAATTGGCGATTTCCTAGCCAGCTGGCTGTTTATGCTGCTGATGTTGTCCTCTTACCCACAAAACATAACAATTCATTCTCCCTTCATAATGCAGCTATTGCCATCAAGGAGTTTCTGCCGCCAATGCAAAAATTAAAAAAAGATGGGACTCCCATAGCCTTACCAATTTTTTTCAACGGTGAGAAGATTACTCAACCACAGTTAGAGATTGCCCAAAAAGAAATTAATCAAATACTAAAAAATGACAAAAACCTTGTACACTATTTTTATCCCAAATACACTCCTGCCAGTAAAAATTCACATATTCATCACCTGCCAGAATACGCTATTATAGCCAGTGCTGCTTTCGCTCGCGTGCCGGCCGTTTATAAACATATTTCCGTTTATGACTATTACAAAGACTTAGCAAAGGAGTATTTTTTACAATGATGGAATATACCGATATTGGTACTTTAAAGTATCTCTACTTAGATGAAATAGAAATTACCAATGGGACCGATGCTGATAGTTTTTTAATTGAAGCTACTGCTAAACTATTACAGCAGACAGGTGGACGCAATTGGCTGCCTGTAATCGTCAAAGAATTATCAGAGGATCGCTATGAAGTTATCGGCAACTCATTTGTTTATGCTGTGGCTGAAAGGGCTGGACTAGAAAGAATTTGGTGTATTATTGCCGATGGAACAGAAGATGCTAGGAATATATCCAGAGTTTTGGCAAGAGAAGAAACCCCAAAACTAAATCTGTCAACAGCTTCAAGAGAAGAAATTAAATCTGCTTTACAGTTCTTGATTGAACAACCGAATAGCCCCCTAAAAACAGTTAAATTAGCTACTGCTACTGCTAGGATTGATGAGGCTCCCCGTCAATTCTGGAAGAGTTTAGACTCAATTGTTGCCCTCAAGTGTGGAATTACAAAAGGGAAGGGATTAGATTTACTCAAAACTGTCTTTTATCTCACTCCTCAATCTCAACAAGATGCAGTGATTGAGGAATTTTCAGAAGAAACTCTCAAACTCAAGACTGTTTCCGAATTAAAGACTCTAGCCAAAGAAAAAGGAATCGTTGGTTTAAGCAAGATGAAGAAAGCAGAGCTAGTCAGAATATTAGCGCAATAAGAAAAAGGAGTATGAATTATGAATTAGGAAGTGGGGAAGTGGGAAGTGGGAAGAAAAAAGCTGCCTCCTGTCTCCTGTCTCCTGACCTACCCTTTCAGCAATAAATCGCTAATTTCCGACTGACAATGACCAATTAAACGATTAAGGGCTTTTTTTCCTTGTTTACCTTGATAATCTGAGCGATCGCTCTCAGTAATTCCATAGGGACGACCGATCGCCACCTTGACACGATGATAAAAGACAACGGGATGCCAACCATCTTGATCGAATAAAGGTTCTGTGGTATCTAACCAGCGCAGCAAACGCACGGGAAAAGGACTAATAACAGTTTCCGACTCGGAGAGAATAGCCACAGGTAAGACAAATAAATTCTCCACGGGACAACGCAGGGCTAAATGGGCAAATCCGCTCTGAAAACGGCTAATTTGACGAGTAGCAGTCAAATTTAACATCGGCGATCCACCTTCTGGAAATAAACCGATCCATCGTCCGGACTGTAAAAAATCCGTTGCTTGCCGAAAAAAAGTCCGGTGGCGTTTTTCGGGGGTATCAAAGGGAAAACAGCCCAATTCTCCGATTAATTCCCGCAAAAGTGGCGTTTTTCCCATGTAGTGATGACAGGCGATCGGGAGAGTTTTGCCCAAAGCTTGAATTAAGATCGGCGCGTCCAAAAAGCTACGATGGTTACTTACCACGATCGCCACTCCTTGGCCGGGTAGATTTTCTTGACCGACGGTAAACAGACTCGTGCGCGTGGTATCAAGAATTAAACGAGAGGTGGATAGGGGGGTAAGCAGCTTCATGGAAAAAAAAAATCGGCCTTAAGATTGTTTTTATTGACTTAGACTACAACTAAAGGATAAAACAGAATTAGAGGATCATAAAATATAAGGGATTATGTCCCAATCATCTACGGATCAGCCTCGGGGCAGCCTCGTCTATTTAAAAAAATAAATTTCATGAATGATTTAAATGAGCGAAAAACATTTGCTTTAACAACACCTCTTTATTATGTCAACGATATCCCTCACATCGGTAGTGCCTACACAACGATCGTAGCGGATGTTATGGCACGATGGCAGCGGTTACAGGGGAATTCTGTTCTCCTAATTACAGGGACCGACGAACACGGACAGAAAATCGAACGGACTGCGGCAGCCAAAGGACTCAATCCCCAGGAACACTGCGATCGCATTGTCACCAGTTTTGCCAATCTCTGGGTAAAGCTACACATCCAGTATGATCGCTTTAGTCGCACCACTGCCCCCCGTCATCAGGCAATTGTTAACGAATTTTTTGAAAGAGTCTGGGAAAAGGGCGATATCTATCTCGATCGCCAACAGGGTTGGTATTGCGTCGCCTGTGAAGAATTTAAGGAAAAAAGAGAACTGTTAGATAATGGCTGTTGTCCCATTCATACTAATCTGGCCGCCGAATGGCGCGACGAGGAAAACTATTTTTTCCGCCTCTCTAAATACCAAGCACAACTAGAACAACTTTACCAAGAACAACCCGATTTTATTCAACCGGAAAGCCGACGTAATGAGGTTCTCAACTTCGTCAACCAGGGACTACAGGACTTCTCCATCTCTAGGGTTAATGTGGCTTGGGGGTTTCCTATTCCCCACGATGGTAAGCATACCATCTACGTTTGGTTTGATGCCCTTCTTGGCTATGTTACCGCCCTTCTCGACCCCGAAGACGAACCCACCCTAGAAAATGCCTTGGCCAAATGGTGGCCGATCGATCTGCATCTGATCGGTAAAGATATATTAAGATTCCATGCCATTTATTGGCCAGCTATGCTAATGTCGGCGGGTTTACCCTTGCCCAAAAGAGTGTTCGGCCATGGCTTTTTGACCAAAGACGGGCGGAAAATGGGCAAAAGTCTCGGTAATACCCTCGATCCCTTCGATTTAGTTGATCGCTACGGGGCCGATGCCGTCCGTTACTATTTCGTTAAAGAGATTGAATTAGGACAGGATGGCGATTTTCAGGAAACCAGATTTGTTAATATTCTTAACGCAGATTTAGCCAACGATTTAGGCAACCTCCTCAATCGCACCCTAGGCATGGTCAAAAAATACTGCCAAAATATCCCCCCCCAGTTGACTGGCGTAGATATCCCCAACGATAATCACCTTAAGAATATGGGGATCAATTTAGGAGGCATTGTTGAACAGAAGTACGATGCGCTACAATTTAATCAAGCCTGTGAGGAAATATTGGCGTTAATTCGCGCTAGTAATAAGTTTATCGATGAGAGTGCGCCCTGGAGTTTATTTAAACAGAAACAACAAGCAGCGGTAGAACAAGTCCTCTACGCAGTTTTGGAATCAGTAAGACTCTCTGCCTACCTACTCTCACCGATAATACCGACCTTGAGCAGTAAAATTTATCAACAACTAGGTTTTGTTATTGATTTTAATACTTTCAGGTCGGAGGATGGGGAAAACTTCCCTGATGGTGTCTCTTTTTCCCAACACTGTCAATGGGGATTACCCACAAATCCACAACTAGGAACACCTGAACCGATCTTTTCTAAACTAGAACTGCCGTTAAACGATTCCTAAAGGAATTTTTTAATAACTCTATTTTTTAAGGTCTGTTGTCCTTTGGGACACAACTGGCAAACAATCAACACTAAACTTTTAACAAACGAGGAAAAATAAAATGTTTGACGATTATGACACAGCCCCAGTCTTCACCCCCGAACAAGTGCTAGAAAATCGCGGTCGTGTGGCGATTTTCATCGATGGTTCTAATTTATTTTATGCGGCTCTGCAATTAGGTATCGAAATTGACTACACCAAATTACTTTGTCGTTTAACTGCCGGTTCTCGTCTCTTGCGCGCCTTCTTTTATACTGGAGTTGATCGCACTAACGAAAAACAGCAGGGATTCCTCCTCTGGATGCGTCGCAACGGCTATCGAGTCATCGCTAAAGATCTAGTACAATTGCCCGATGGTTCCAAAAAAGCCAATCTCGACGTGGAAATTGCCGTAGATTTAATGGCGCTAGTGGGTTCCTATGATACCGCAGTAATTGTCAGTGGTGATGGGGATTTAGCCTATGCTGCCGATTCCGTCAGTTACCGTGGTGCGCGAGTGGAAGTGGTTAGTTTGCGATCAATGACCAGTGATAGTTTAATTAATGTAGCCGATCGCTATGTTGATCTAGATCAAATCAAAGAAGAAATTCAAAAAACCAGCAAGCATCACGTTAGTTATAATAATTTCCCCGTCAGCGTCTTGGACCAAGATCGGAGCAGTCGCTAGAAAAATTCGGCAAAAATCAAGTTTAAGGTGGGTAATTCCCACCTTTTTCAGTGACCAGTTATCAGTTATCAGTTATCAGTGACCAGTTATCAGTTATCAGTGACCAGTTATCAGTTATCAGTTATCAGTGATCAGTTATCAGTGATCAGTTATCAGTGATCAGTTATCAGTTATCAGTGACCAGTTATCAGTTATCAGTGACCACTCCCCATCTGCTGCCTCCTCAATTAAGCAATACTACTGCGTTTTCTCGCTTCCTTATAAGATGTTCCCACATCCTGTAAACCGACTTTAATCATCTGTTGTTCCAAAAGGGCAAAAAAACGCAAGCGATCGCCACCTTTAATCACCGCTAAATTGTGCGCTTCCGCTAAGGCGATCGGATAACCATAACCTTTTAACACTTGGGCCAGTAAAATACTCAAAGAGCGATCGAGTAATTCTCGATCCTCCACCACCCAAGCAGGAACCTCTACCCTAGCGATTTCCGTCCCCACATGGAGATAACAGAAGTAAATGCGATGCTCATCCCCATAAAGATCGAGTATTTTCAAAGAACTGCGCCAAAAAGGACTTCTTTGCCCCGGTTCCAATAAATAACCCCAGAGAGAAGCATCTCGGAGAGGATCGACAACGCGACAAGGGGTTTTTTCTGGGTCTAAATCACCGCAATTGATCAAGCAATTGGGAGTATCATGGGGACAAGATTGTAAACGCAGGAAATTTAAGCTTTCCGTGCTACGAGAAGCACTAATATAACCCATAAGCGGGATTCTAGCTGATTTTAAATCGTCCCAAGACTGAAAAATCGGTGGCAAAATTAAATCTTTTGCTTCCGGGGGGAGACTATCGATAAACCAATAGATCAAAGAACCATCCACAAGGGCTAAATTTGGTTCATAATGGGCCCCAGGGGGTTTTACCCAACGGGTAGCCATTTCTGCTAACATTTGGCTTTCTAATACCGTCCGACGATAACTCATCCACTCATCCACGCGAATACCCCACTGTTTAGAAATGTAGAGGTCTTCTGATTTGTAATAGACTTCGGGAATGCTATCGAGGAGAGGGTGCAAATTTTGACCATAGTGCAACATAATCCTACCGATATTAATTAGATAACAGTAGGCGATTTCGTGGTGAGAAGGGGCAATTTGGGAACCATCCGTGGCAAAAACGCTATGACTTTCGGGAGCGGGAAGGATAGTAATGCGGGTGTCGAGAGGTTCGATCGGTAGTGCAACGGAGAAAATTAGGCGATCGTGCCAGTTATGATAGAGTTCTAGCAGTTTTTCCTGTTGCTGTTGAGCCTGTTCTAAAAGAATTTTAGCCCGTTGCACGCGCTCGCGACTAGCTGTCACTTCCTGTTGAAAATGTTGACTGATTCCTGGCATTTTTGCCGCTAATTTCGCAAGATCGAGCATAGCTATCCTCTCCCTGACTTTTTTTGATGTTATCGCAATTTCCTGTCTCTAATGCTAATTTTGTCAATTATGTCCAAATTTATCCTTAGTAATCTCCGCTTACAGCAGTTATCTTAATGGTGAGATAGGAAGTTTTCCTTTTGGGGAGTCGCTCGTCAATACCAAAAAGGAATTCTGCGTATTTAGACAATATTTCTCCTTAAGATCATTATAGTTTTGATAAGAAATAATTTGCTCATGTTGCATTCTACCAACAATAATACCAGGGTGTATTCCTAGTTGTTCGGCAAATTGATTAATAGCTTTTCTATTCAGAGAATTATTGGCGATAAATCTCTGCCAATCTCTGGGAGCAATTAAGAAATTAGCCGCAAAAACATCCGCCTCTTTTTCTTTAATTGTATCTTGAATATCTTGCCCCTCTAAAAATAAAGTTCGTTTCCCATGTAATAAAATATGACCAGCTTCATGAAAAAAAGAAAACCAAAAATGATCATTTGTTTTGTATCGATCGCTCAATTGAATTAAAGCTCTGTGAGAATCTAACCAACGGGTAGCACCGTGTACCCTTGTTTTCGGAAGTTCAGGGACAAAGGCTAAGGCAACCCCCGCTGCCGCACAAAGCTCGATCATTTGCGGTTGAAATACCTCGATAGACTTAATAGTTAACGAACGAATTTGTCGCAAGGCATCTCTGAATTTCAACTCGTTGTAATCAGCACAATTAATTTTCGATGCTTCTATTTCTCCTTGACGTAACCATGCTGTTATTGCCCCTCGATCGCTATCAAATGCTTGAGACTTTCTAAAATCAATCGATAAATTTCTCCCCCAAATCTCCTCCCATTGCTCAGGGGAGACAACGGCAAAAAAATTCAAGCTCTCTCGTAATTGCTCTATTTTATCCTCATCAAACTTGAGCCAGCCTAATTCAGTCATCTGCCGATAAGGAATTTGTTTTAACCAGCCTAAATAACCTTTTAATCTTTGATTCTCATTTTTTCTCGCTAAATATTCCCGATAAAGTCTTTCGCGCTCTATCCAGAAACTGGCGGGAGTTCCTAACACTAACTCTATCTGTAAGGCGGTATCGATAGTAATCTCCGCTTTACCTTTTATGATCTCATTGATAGTCTTTTTTGGTCTGCCCATGCGTTGGGCAAGTTCCGATTGAGACATATTTCTTTCTTCTAGGATTTCGGCAAGGGTTTCTCCCGGTGGAGAAATAAAATCCGGTGCATATCTGTTCTCAATAGTATTAGTCATGGGTGTCATCTATGCCAATAATTACGACTGCGGTTACTTTCTTCCAATCAATTCCCCCGTCTGCTTTTTGAGGAATCGGTATATTAGCTGGCTCAAAAATTAGTCTGAGAGGATGAACTAAATCTAGAGATAGTTGTCCAGCACGGTTATGTAACAATTCGTGGCAACGTCCCGGCAGCGATCGCATTTCCTCCAGGACAATAACTGCTTTTAAGTCGTCGAGTCTTTGCCTGATTTTCTTAGCCATCTTCTCTCCATACTGTTTTTTCAGTAGTCTTTGGCTATTGCATTCGTTCTCAAATTTTTTTTCCTTAAATACAATATCCATTGTAGATGACCCTTGTAATATTGTTAACCTCAAAGGTTAACAATATTTTATGGCAGCACACCTGGGTTGCATCCAGTACAAACGCTCTAAATATATCGTTAAGAGCTAATAGTCTAGACACCAGTTCTGAAAATGAGGTTAGCTAGAGACAGCTTTTCAGATATTGGCCGATTAATCAGGTGATAATTATCGCTAAAATTGCACCATCAAGCCAAAACAACGAAGCTGTAATTTTATCGCCTAATAACGCCCGAATTGAGTGCCGCAGCCGCCCAAGAAAAAGACAATCTCTAACATCTAAACCGGAGAAAAGCACAATCGCGGACTTGACAACAACAGCAACAATTTGCTATAATGACCTTTTGTCAACGATTTGACCTTCGGTAATAGGAGTTCAGAGTAACCTTAGATACAGCCCTATCATGCCCACCATTCAGCAATTAATACGCGACGAAAGATCCAAAGCGAAAAGAAAAACCAAATCTCCCGCCCTCAAACAATGCCCCCAACGTCGGGGAGTTTGTACAAGAGTATATACCACCACACCGAAAAAACCCAACTCAGCCCTGCGGAAAGTGGCTAGGGTACGTTTAACCTCTGGATTTGAGGTGACAGCCTACATCCCGGGCATCGGTCATAACCTACAAGAACACTCGGTCGTCCTCATTCGGGGCGGTCGGGTCAAAGATCTACCCGGAGTCAGATATCACATCATTCGCGGCACCCTCGATGCCACCGGGGTGAAAAACCGTCAAAAGGCGCGGTCTAAGTACGGAACCAAACGCCCCAAACCCGCCGCTAAATAAACAGGAAATTGATTAACCAAAAAAATACTCCCACCGAGTCGGTCAAAGTTAACCCAAGAGACTTAAGACTCGCAGGAGAGGGTTTGAGATGGGCTGTAATCATCCGACTGTCAAGCAAAAGTTAAAGTTAACCTAGAAAATTCAGGAATATTCCGATGTCTCGCCGTAAAAACGTCAAAAAACGTCCTATTCCCCCCGATCCCGTTTACAATAGCTGTTTAGTCAGCATGACCATCCGCCGGATCATGCGATCGGGCAAGAAATCCCTGGCCGCTAACATCGTTTACGATGCCCTGAAAACCGTCGGCGAACGTACCGGCCAAGAACCCCTAGAAGTATTTGAAAAAGCCGTTAAAAACGCCACCCCCCTAGTGGAAGTGAAAGCCCGCCGGGTCGGTGGAGCCACCTATCAAGTCCCGATGGAAGTACGCACCAACCGTGGTAGTACATTGGCACTGCGTTGGTTAGTCCACTATGCTCGGACTAGAGGTGGCAAAACCATGGCAGGTAAACTAGCCAACGAGATCATGGACGCAGCCAATGAAACCGGCGGCACGATCAAAAAACGGGAAGAAACCCACCGGATGGCAGAGGCAAACAAAGCCTTTGCCCACTATCGTTACTAAGAAAGATACTTTAAAGATACTTTAAGGGCGGTGGACTACACCGCTGCCGCCAAAAAACTGTCAAGAAAAGTATAGAATTGTAAATAGTGTAAAAAATCCTAGAACAAAATCCCATCACTGGCAAGCAAAGCAAGGAGGTTGCTGTGGCACGGACTATCCCGCTAGAGAGAGTGCGAAACATCGGAATCGCCGCTCACATAGACGCGGGCAAAACAACGACAACAGAAAGAATCCTGTTCTATACGGGAGTCGCCCATAAACTGGGCGAAGTCCACGACGGAACGGCAATTACCGACTGGATGGAACAGGAACGGGAGCGAGGAATCACCATCACCGCCGCCGCCATCAGTACCAGTTGGCAAGATCATCGCATCAACATCATTGATACCCCTGGCCACGTCGATTTCACCATTGAAGTGGAACGTTCCATGCGGGTACTCGATGGAGTAGTGGCGGTTTTCTGCTCTGTTGGTGGTGTACAACCCCAATCGGAAACCGTCTGGAGACAAGCCGATCGGTACAAAGTACCCCGGATTGCCTTTATCAACAAAATGGACAGAACGGGAGCGAACTTCTTCAAAGTTTACGAACAATTAAGAGATCGCCTTAGAGCTAACGCCGTTCCCATCCAAATGCCGATCGGCGCAGAAAGCGAACTGAGCGGGATCGTTGATCTCGTCAAGATGCGCGCCTATATATATAAGGACGATCTAGGCAAAGACATAGAAGAAACCGACATTCCCGAAGACTTATTGAAAAAGGCCGAAGAATTCCGCGTGCAGCTGGTGGAGGCTGTAGCGGAAGCGGATGAAGAACTCCTAGAAAAATATCTAGAAGGTGAAGAACTCACCGAAGCCGAAATCAAACGCGGTCTCAGGGAAGGGACGATTGCTGGTACGATTGTTCCCGTCCTCTGCGGCTCGGCTTTCAAAAACAAAGGGGTACAACTGCTCCTTGATGCCGTGGTAGATTACCTACCCTCGCCCTCGGAGGTAGCCGCCGTTAAAGGAATTCTTCCCGATGGCAGCGAGGCCATCCGGGAAGCCAAGGACGATGCGCCCTTCTCCGCTCTCGCCTTCAAAATCATGGCTGATCCCTTCGGTCGTTTAACCTTCCTACGGGTCTATTCCGGTGTGTTAGCCAAAGGCAGCTACGCCTACAACTCCACCAAAGGAACCAAAGAACGGATCGCTCGCCTGATCGTCCTCAAATCCAACGAACGGATCGAAGTGGATGAACTGCGCGCCGGTGATTTAGGAGCGGCGATCGGACTGAAAAACACCATTACCGGGGATACCCTCTGTGATGAGAAAAACCCAGTTATCCTAGAATCCCTCTTTATCCCCGAACCGGTTATCTCCGTGGCGGTGGAACCGAAAACCAAACAGGACATCGAGAAACTCAGCAAAGCTCTGCAAGCTCTCTCCGATGAGGATCCCACCTTCCGGGTCAAAGTTGATCCCGAAACCAATCAAACGGTAATCGCCGGCATGGGAGAACTGCACCTGGAAATCCTCGTCGATCGAATGCTGCGGGAGTACAAAGTCGAAGCAACCGTGGGCGCTCCCCAAGTTGCCTATCGGGAAACCGTCCGCAAACCTGTACGGGCCGAGGGTAAATTTATCCGTCAAAGTGGCGGTAAAGGACAGTACGGCCACGTCGTCATCGAACTCGAACCGGGTGAACCGGGATCTGGCTTTGTCTTCGTCTCCAAAATTGTCGGTGGTGCTATCCCCAAAGAATACATCAACCCGTCAGAACAAGGGATGAAAGAAGCTTGCGAATCGGGGATTGTAGCGGGTTATCCCGTTATCGACCTGAAAGCAACCCTTGTGGATGGTTCTTTCCACGATGTGGACTCCTCCGAGATGGCCTTTAAGATTGCCGGTTCCATGGCGATCAAGGAAGCGGTGATGAAAGCTGGTCCCGTTCTCCTAGAACCAATGATGAAGGTCGAGGTGGAAGTACCCGAAGACTTCATCGGTAACGTCATCGGTGATCTTAACTCCCGTCGGGGACAAATCGAAGGTCAAGAAACCGAGGCCGGCATCGCCAAAGTCTCCGCTAAAGTTCCCCTAGCGGAAATGTTTGGTTACGCCACTGATATTCGCTCCAAAACCCAAGGACGGGGCATCTTCACCATGGAATTTAGCCATTACGAAGAAGTCCCCCGCAACGTGGCCGAGGCGATTATCACCAAAAGTAAAGGGAACGGCTAATCAGTAACCAGTGACCGGCGAGCAGTGAAGATAAACCGATCATTTAAATTTGGTCGGTCAACCCTAACAACTGCTAACTTAAAACTGATCTCCGGTGACTGATTACTGTTCACCCACCTGAAGAAGAAAAAAAACAAAGGAACAGAAAGTAAATGGCACGCGCTAAATTTGAACGGACGAAACCCCACGTTAACATCGGTACGATCGGTCACGTTGACCACGGCAAAACTACCCTCACCGCCGCTATCACTATGACCCTAGCGGCCCTGGGTAATGCCCAAGCTAAAAAATACGATGAAATCGATGCCGCTCCCGAAGAAAAGGCTCGCGGGATCACCATCAACACCGCTCACGTTGAGTACGAAACCGCCAGTCGCCACTATGCACACGTTGACTGCCCTGGCCACGCCGACTATGTAAAAAACATGATCACTGGTGCGGCACAGATGGACGGTGGTATTCTCGTGGTCTCGGCCGCTGATGGCCCGATGCCCCAAACCCGGGAACATATCCTGCTGGCTCGTCAGGTGGGTGTACCTAACCTCGTGGTCTTCCTCAACAAAAAAGATATGGTGGACGATGAGGAATTACTGGAACTGGTGGAACTGGAAGTGCGCGAACTTCTCACCAGTTACGACTTCCCCGGCGACGATATCCCCATTATTGCCGGTTCTGCGAAAGAAGCCCTCGACTACATGACCAAAAATCCCAAGGCCAAAAAAGGCGACAACGAGTGGGTAAATGCGATCTATGAATTAATGGAAGCGGTGGATAGCTATATCCCCACCCCCGAACGGGCGATCGATAAACCCTTCCTGATGGCGGTAGAAGACGTATTCTCGATTACTGGTCGGGGGACGGTGGCTACCGGTCGGATCGAACGCGGTGTTGTGAAAGTGGGTGATAACGTGGAATTGGTCGGGATCAGAGAAACTCGCCCCACCACCGTCACCGGGATCGAAATGTTCAAGAAAAGTCTTGATCAAGGGATGGCCGGTGACAACGCTGGTATCCTCCTGCGTGGTATCCAAAAAACCGACATCGAGCGCGGCATGGTGATCGCTAAACCGGGTACGATCAAACCCCACACCCAGTTTGAAGGTGAGGTGTATGTGTTAACTCAAGCAGAGGGTGGTCGTCACACTCCTTTCTTTAAAAACTATCGTCCTCAGTTCTATGTACGGACAACTGACGTAACTGGCACTATCCAAGACTACACCGCCGATGATGGCAGCACTGTAGAAATGGTCATGCCGGGAGACCGGATCAAAATGACCGTGGAACTGATCAACCCGATCGCTATTGAGGAGAAGATGCGCTTCGCTATTCGCGAAGGTGGTCGCACCATCGGTTCTGGCGTTATCTCGAAAATTATCAAGTAGGCTAATCTACTAATTAACGGGGCAGTGAATTTAAAAGCTGCTCCGTTACTGTCTTTATTTTGTACCTTGACAATTGCAATAGGTGAAATTATGGCTACGCTACAACAACAGAAAATTCGCATTCGTTTGAAAGCTTTTGACCAGCGCTTACTCGATACTTCCTGTGAGAAGATTGTCGATACTGCCAATAGAACTAACGCCACAGCGATCGGACCGATTCCCCTACCGACAAAAAGAAAGATTTATTGTGTCCTGCGTTCCCCTCACGTTGACAAGGACTCCCGTGAACATTTTGAAACCCGCACCCATCGCCGCATTATTGATATTTACCAACCCTCTTCTAAGACAATCGATGCTTTGATGAAATTAGATTTACCCGCAGGGGTTGATATTGAAGTTAAATTGTAAAAAATGCCAAAAAGATGTTATCGCTAACATCTTTTTTTCTTAGAGACTCTTTGTCATGATGTTTCTCGTCTAGTTTTTGTGGACGAGAATCGCTATTGATACGCCAGCAGCCCATCAAGGTGGCGGTTGCTCTTTAAATAGGGTTGGCTGAATAAATCTAAAAACCTTGTTGGATAAGACTTTTAGACTTTTTTGACCTCAAAAAGTGCCAGCCATTGGAGGGACCGGGGCGAAAATTCAGGTACTTTTTCCCTGAAAATTAGGTAATTGACCGTCTGAAAATGGGTAAAACCCTACACCCCACACCCGTTCGGACCTCGGCGTGAGCTCGGTCGAACGCTGAGCTCACGGCCGAAGCCCACACCCCACACCCTGCCCCCACAAAAAACTTTTTCAGCAGACCCTAAATATTGATACTATTGGGGATGCGAGAGGGTTTCAGGAAAATATAAGGCGTAAATCGGGTTATATTGCGCCGATCAATCTCATTTTCGATCGCTTTTAATTTAGCTTGGAAAACCGCCAAAATCGGGTAAGTGCGTTGATCTGGGAAAGCACTTCGGGATGGATAACCAAAACGGTTAAATTGAAAAGCTGTTAAAGTCTGCATAATTTCCAATTGATAAGCGGCCTGGGCCTGGGGCGGCAAAAGACGGAGAATATAATCTATATCCACCTCTTCAGCTGCTTTGGGAGGGGATTGATAACCCGCTAGGGGAATATTCGGGCAAAAGGCGAGATAATCGTATTGAGGATAATTAACCGCCGCGTGTTGTGGTCCGGCCACAAAAATTATCTGGGTGACAACTTCGATTAATTTGGCTAAAGTGTCTAATTGTCCGTCAGAAACTAATTTTTTGATGCCTCCACCTTCAGGTGACATCAATTTTCGCGCCCAAGCTTGTAATTCTGTATCCCCGTTTACATCCGCGTCGGAAGTATAGATGCGCTGATTAGGTTGGGTCGGATCTTGATACAATTGAATGGCAACTGGTACTAATCCCCCTTGACCGCGTAAACCTCTAGCACGCCAACAGAAAAGGACAAGAGGTGCTGTCACAGCTTTCATCCCCCGTTGATAACTGCCTAAAGTTAGGTTGTTTAGGGGTGCATAATCTGCTAGAAATAAGTTACCCTTAGCGGCTTCCGAGGCAATGGTTTTATCCGGTCCCATGGCTTTTTGGAAGATAGTATCGCTGACGGGGAAATTATTTGGTAAGCTGCTAATCCCGCGAATTACCATGGGATTTGCTCCCGCTAATCTTTGGTAGGCAAAACCTGTGTTAGATTGCCAAGTTTTAATGCTTGTGGGTTGGGGAAGGATGGGAAAAAGTTCTTCGTAATCTTCTAATTTGTCGAAGGGATCAAAGATATTTTCTACCCTTGTGGCGACTCCATTGGCAATTAAAGCACTGAAACCTTTACCCCGCATTACTTGATAGGAAATAGAAAAGTTTTCGTGGGTAGGTAAATCTTTGACGAGGGTGATACCATTAACGGAATCATAAACGTACACTTGTTTTTGTCGTCTTAATAGATCTTGTCTTTTGACTGGATCAGGATCATTTTGGGGTAGCGATGGTGTCAGCAAAGTAACTCCTTATCTAAAAAATTAGAACTTAAAAAGTTTAGTCTTTTTCATGGCACTAATAGGCTAGTCAAGGTAAGGAATTACCTCTGAGAAAAGGAGCTTTTGAGGTAAATTACTGGCTAGATATAGTGTCATCTATTATATACAGTTATAACTGGGTTAGATTCCCGAAATATTGCCTCTGTTTGCAAAACTTAATATATTAGTTCTTGGACTTATGAGGTTTAAAGTTGCTGGTTTGAGGTTGGGGAGATTTTATCAGTGAACAGTAAACAGTGAACTGAAAACTCGCATTTGATAACTGGTAACTGATTACTGATTACTGAAAATGATGACGGCTAGAATAACTGATTGCTAAACCGTTTGTAGGGGAAAACCTAAAGCTTCTCGTTGCTGTAAATACAATTGAGCAACCTGTCGAGCTAAATTGCGAATTCTGCCGATATAACGGGTTCTTTCAGCTACAGCAATCACACCTCTAGCATCGAGTAAATTAAAAGTATGGGAACATTTGAGAACATAATCTAGACTGGGAATCACCAGAGAACGATCGATTAATTGTTTAGCTTCCTGTTCGTATAAACTGAATAAACTAAATAATAACTCAGGATTAGAAGCCTCAAAATTGTAGGTACATTGTTCGATTTCATTTTGTAGAAAAATATCACCGTAGAGGATATTTTCATTCCATTGAATTTTATTAATTGCCTCTACATCTTGCAGATACATGGCCAATCTTTCTAAACCATAGGTAATTTCGATTGCCACGGGACGACAATCGATGCCCCCACACTGTTGAAAGTAGGTAAACTGGGTGATTTCCATACCATCTAACCACACTTCCCAACCCACACCCCAAGCACCGAGGGTGGGAGATTCCCAGTTATCTTCCACGAAGCGAATATCGTGATCTTCCGGGTTAATTCCTAACACCCGCAGGGAGTCTAAATAGATTTCCTGAATATTATCGGGAGAGGGTTTAATTAGGACTTGATATTGATAGTAATGCTGAAAACGATTGGGATTTTCGCCATAACGGCCATCCGTAGGACGACGACAGGGTTCCACATAGGCAACGGCCCAAGGTTCCGGTCCAATTGCCCTTAAAAAAGTGTGGGGACTCATGGTTCCTGCACCTTTTTCGGTATCATAGGGTTGAGCAACTAAACAACCGCGATCAGCCCAAAATTCATTTAATTTAGCGATAACAGCCTGGAAAGTTAAAGACATGGGAAAAAGTAAAAAAGCGGATTAGGGGTTGGGGAAGTGGGGTGTAGGGTGTGGGGTGTAGGGTGTAGGGTGTGGGGTGTGGGGAGATGGGGGGTTGGGGAGAAAAAAGCTGCCGACTGTCTCCTGTATCCTGTCTCCTGACGGTTAAAGTCATTGACTTACTTTTAACTGTAAGCGAAAGTGGACGGGGGTAGAAGACTGGGGGAGAACAACTAATTCATAAAATCCCTCTTCGGATAATTGACCGGACCATTGCCGATCGCTAGACTTATCTAAAAGGGTAATATTACCCGTGGGAGAGTAGAAAGATAGTAAAACTTGGCCTTCCGCCTCTAAATTTAAGTTTAACCGATCACTGGAACGCAATTTTATTGCATAGGCTTTTCCTTGTCCCTGGCTGAGAATTGCCTCGATAACTTCCTCTGCCCCCGCGTCTAAACTTTCGATCGCTTGGTAAGATAGGCCAGACTGTAAAGATTGTAACTGATTCCAGGCCAAGCCACTCCACAGTTGCCCTAGGCTTGTATCAAAACTTGGTCTTTCTGTCAATTCGGGAAATAGCTGAAAAAAAAGAGTATCAGTGAGTAAATTGAGGACTCTACCGCTTAAGCGTAACTGATTTACTTGTTCTCGCCATTTTTGTCGCTGTTGCTCGTTGTAACTACCTAATGCTTCTCTAGTGCCAAAATCGAGACGTTCTAAGCGATCGAGTATTTCTGCTGCTAGAATATCTCTTTGTTCCTGTTTCTGTTTTTCCTCTTTGATCTCCCCATAGCGGAGGCTAAACAATTCATTGACGAGATTTTTAAAAAACTGACCATCAATTCCCAACTCTAGACGGCGCTTTCTTATCTCGGCTTTCCGTTGCCATGCCCGATCCGTGGCAGAATTAAAATTATTTTCCTCCGTGGCAAAAACTGGTTTAACGGTTTCGGGTTGATTGCTGTGTTTAACCCACTGTTTTCCGATTAACCAGCCTATTGCCGCCGATAATAGCATCAAGAGGCAAAAAATAGCGATTCTGCCAGAACAGCCGAGAAAAACGGGCGATTTATTCCGAGAATTGGCGGCCATTGTCTTCTTAGACGATTTAGGGTTTTGGTCTGTAAAGATGAGATTAACACAAATAATAGGCTAAGACGCATTTTAATCGCCTATCCTGAGATTCGCCGAATCTTCCCCAATCCCTTCACCAATGCAAAAATGAAAAGCATCATTGAGAAATTGTTTGAAAATAGGGAATAAATTGTTAAAAAATTAAACGAACCTTCAGACCGATCACAATTAACCCCAAAGCAGTCAAAAATCCCCCTTCAGAACCCCGTGACACTAATAACTAATAACTAATAACTAATAACTGAATAAAACTACATTCCCATAATTTCGTAACCGGAATCTACATAAATAATCTGACCGGTAATACCACTAGAAAGATCACTGGCTAAAAAAGCGGCCGTATTTCCCACCTCAATTTGTGTCACCGTGCGATGTAAAGGGGCGATTTCTTCCACATGATGGATCATATCAAGAATTCCCCCCACGGCCGAAGATGCTAAGGTGCGAATTGGACCGGCAGAAATACCATTAACTCGTATCTTTTGGCCACCTAATTCCGCGGCTAAATAGCGAACACTCATTTCTAAACCGGCCTTTGCCACCCCCATTAAATTATAGTTAGGAATTACCTTGACACCACCGAGATAGGTAAGAGTAATAATACTTCCCCCTTCCGTCATTAAAGGTTTAGCCGATCGAGCTAGACGGGTTAGGGAAAAAGTGCTAATATCTAGGGATTTAGTGAAAGCTTCCCGAGGGATGGCGGTAAAATCGCCCGTTAAACCCTCTTTATCGGCAAAAGCGAGACAGTGAATCAAAATATCCAGTTTGCCCCATTTTTCCGCCACTGTAGCGAAAGTATCTTCTACCTGTTGGTCATTTTGGACATCGCAGGGGACATAAAAAGCGGGATTAAGTTCATCGGCCAATTCTCGCACTTTTTTCTCAAAACGGCCCTTTTCGTCGGGGAGATAGGTGACAC
Source organism: Microcystis sp. (assembly GCF_048564745.1). NCBI lineage: Bacteria > Bacillati > Cyanobacteriota > Cyanophyceae > Chroococcales > Microcystaceae > Microcystis > Microcystis sp. Next base: position 45,109 of record NZ_JBLZRT010000012.1, on the reverse strand, counting down.
CGATATTCGCACCAGCTTGATGGAGTTGTTGGGCAATTCCCCAAGCGATCGAGCGATTATTGGCAATTCCCGTCACTAGGGCGTTTTTTCCCGTTAAATCTAACATAGTTCTCGTTTCTCTTACAAAAATCTCCCCAATAGCCGACCCCAGCGAGATTCGGTATAATAGGGATACAGATAACGGGGCAGCAATGATCACCCCTCCCCCATTGTCTGGCAAAAAGCGCCCAAAACTTTTCCCAGTTTAGGGAGCGGTTGTGTTTAATAGAGGTGACACTCGTTGGATAATAAAAACAATTTTCCCCTTTTTTGGATGTGAGATGGACTTATCATTAATACAAGATAAACCCCTAGCAGATGTGTTCCGTCGAATCGGCAGCGGCAATTTCCCCCCGGTGGTGGAGTTGTTCGAGCGTGGCAAAACGATCTTTTTCCCGGGAGATCCCGCCGAAAGAGTCTATTTTTTGCTGAAAGGAGCCGTTAAGTTGTCGCGAGTCTATGAAGCGGGAGAGGAAATTACCGTGGCTCTACTGCGGGAAAATAGCGTCTTTGGTGTGCTATCCTTACTCACTGGTCAGCGATCGGATCGTTTTTATCATGCTGTGGCTTTTACTCCGGTAGAATTACTCTCGGCCCCGATCGATCAGGTAGAAAGGTCCCTCCGCAATAATCCCGATTTATCAATGTTGATGTTGCAGGGGTTGTCCTCGCGGATTCTGCAAACGGAAATGATGATCGAAACTTTGGCTCACCGGGATATGGGTTCACGTTTGGTCAGTTTTTTATTGATTCTCTGTCGTGATTTTGGGGTTCCCACCACCGATGGCATCCGGGTGGATCTAAAATTGTCTCACCAAGCGATCGCAGAGGCGATCGGTTCTACCCGCGTCACTGTCACCCGTTTATTGGGGGAGCTGCGGGATCAAGAAATGGTCTCAATTTACAAGAAGAAAATTACCGTCCATAATCCCGTCGCTCTCAGTCAACAATTTACTTAAATTCTGGATGACTAGCGCTTATATTTTGGTTTTGGCCATCGTGGTTTTAGGTGGTCTGATAGCGGTGATTGGCGATCGCATAGGTAGCCGTATCGGTAAGAAAAGGATGCGTTTATTTAATCTGCGTCCGAAACAAACCGCAACTTTGATGACGATTGTAACGGGAATTTTGATCGCCGGTTCCACTTTAATTGTCTTGTTTGCTTCTAGTAAATCCCTGCGTCAAGGAGTTTTTGAACTGGATCGCCTGTTAAATGAACGTCGTGCCGCTATTAAGGATTTGGAAAGTCAGGTAAGAAAAACCACCGAACAAAAAAATCAGGTGGAAAAAGCGTTAAAAACGGCTAAAAGTGAACAGATAGCCGTGCAGAAACGTCTAGAGGTTCTTAACAAAAATTATCAAGCTTCTCGTCAACGTTTGCGGTTAGTTTCGGGACAGTTGGAAAAGTTTCGTAAGGAAGTGGCTAATTTAAATAATGAACGAGTTATTTTAACTAATCAAAAGGCACAGTTAATCAGTCAACGGGAGCAATTGTCCCAACAAAAATCAATTCTTTCTAGTCAGATCAATCAACTACAAACCACCGTTAAAGTTAGAGATAAAGAGTTAGCTAATCAACAAAAGTTATTAACAGCCAGACAAGCGCGACTTCAACAGTTGGAAACCCAACAAAAAACCCTACAGCTAGAAATTGATCGCCGCGATCAACGCATTGGAGAACTCGATCAATCGATTGTGGATAAAAATTTAGCTTTGGAACAGCGCGAGGGAAAATTAAAAGATTTAGAAACCCAAATGGCTTTTCTTAAGCGGGAAGTGGAAGTTTTAGAACAATACTATCAAACCTATCAAGAATTGCGGGAAAAACAAATCGCTATTTTCCGGGGACAGGTGCTATCTTTTGGAGCTTTTCGTATTGTTGATCCCCAAGCTATTGTCGCTGTTATTGATAAGTTATTGCGAGAAGCGAATATAAATGCTATCCGTGCCACCCAACCGAATCAGCCTAATTTTGACCAGCGTTTAGTTAAGATCACAAAAGCACAGGTAGAACAGTTAAGTCAACAATTACAGGACGGTAAAGAATATGTGGTGAGAATCCTTTCAGCAGGTAATTATGTCTTAGGAGAAACCGAGATTCGTGTCTTTGCTGATGTGGTTCCCAATCAAAGAGTTTTTGAGGAGAAACAGGTCATCGCTGCCGTTTCCATTGATCCCCAAAATATGACAGAAGAAGACCTACAAAAGCGTTTAGATTTACTCTTAGCTTCGGCTCAATTTCGCGCTAGAAGTGCGGGAGTTTTAGGATCAATTCAAGTGGAAGATGGTTTATTAACTACCGTAGTTAACTTTATTGGTCAAGTGAAAAAGTCGGGTAATTCTATCGAGACACTTGAGGCAGTTGCCGCTAGTAAAACTAATACTGCTGGCCCCTTAACTTTGCGTTTAGTAGCGGTAAAAGATGGTAAAATTGTTTTTAGTACGTCTTCTTAAAAGATAGCTAAAGTTAGGAGTTGAGACTAAAATCAATTCCTTCGTAAATATCGGCAAGATTTAAGCTAATTCCTAAAGAATCTAGGGATATAATTCCCCTAGCTGGGGTGTATTCTTGCAGTAACCAATTATTCTCTGATGTTTTGCTATAGGATTCTATTAGTATCTCCCCTTGACTGACGAGAAGATATTGGTTTAATTGGGGTATAGAACGATAATAACGAAATTTATCACCCCGATCATAACCGGAGGTGGAAGGGGATAAAACTTCGATAATTAGGCAGGGATTTAAAATTTCATCGTTGCGATTATCACTCAATAATGGTTCCCCGGCAATGATCATTAAATCTGGGTATAAACCGCGATTATATTGGGGTATCCATAGACGTAGATCACTAGATTGAAGACGATAATTAGTTCCTCTTAAAGCTAATTTTAGCAGGACAATAAGATTAATGAGAATACTATTATGATTGATGCTTCCCCCTGTCATCTCGATAATTTCCCCGTCGTGATATTCGTGTTTAGTTTCTGCGCTAGTTTCTAGGTTGCGATATTCTTCTAAGCTGAGAATTTCGGGAGGAGATTGAGTCAACATTTTTCCAGATTAGAGCTTATTTTATTTAATCATAACACAATTAATGCTACCTATTTAATTCTAGTTCCCCTTGCAGAAAATCAACAAATTGTCTAGCAGTTCTTCCCGATCGTCCATTATGTTGGGTTGCCCATTGTTTGGCACGAAATTCTAAGTCTTCTAAGCTAATTTTTAATTTAGCTAAACTTGCTAAATGACGCACTATTTTCAAATATTTTTCTTGATTAGCGGGTTCAAAAGTTAGGGTTAAACCAAAGCGATCACTAAAGGATAATTTTTCTTGTACTGTGTCCCAATTATGCACTTCATCACTATCTTTTGGTTGGGGTCGATCGGCAAAAAATTCTCTGACTAAATGTCGGCGATTAGAAGTGGCATAAACTACGACATTTTTCGGTCTAGCGGTGATGCTTCCCTCTAAAACAACCTTTAAAGCTTTAAAAGCTTCATCGTCCTCTTCAAAGGATAAATCATCGACAAAGATAATAAATTTTTGGGGCAAATCTCGCAAGATTTCAATAATTAATGGTAGGTCTTTTAATTGGGATCTGGCCACTTCAATTAAGCGTAATCCTTGACTATGGTATTTTTGCAATAATCCCTTGACTAGAGAGGATTTTCCCGAACCACGACTGCCATAGAGTAGGACATTTAAAGCGGGATAACCTGCTAATAAAAACTCAGTGTTTTTAATCAAGGTTTCCTTGGGCATTTCATAACCGACTATTTCTTGAATCTGCACGGGATCGGGATGAGTAATCCCTTGTAATCGGTTTTCTTGCCACCTTAAAGCTTGATAACGGGCAAAAATTCCTGTACCACATTCGCGATAATAATCGGCTAGATCTTCGACTAATTCCGTCCAATCTAAACCGGAATGTAGAAAACTTTCTAATTTATTGTCCACTTCCCAAGCGGGGAAACTGAGAAATTTAATTCGTTCAAAAATTGTCGAATTGCTGAGGCTATAAATGCTAGAATTATAGAGAGATTGGAGGATAGATAAATCCTGTTTCACGCCATTAATTAAAGATTCGGGTAACTCCCAAACACTTTTTTTCTGTACCTGTTGACTAAAGGGATTGTCATCTAATAAAATTTGTTCGACTAGAAAATCATTCCAACTAATATTTTTAGATGCTAAAGCTTGAAACCATTGACCATAGGCTTTGAGAAAATCGGCGATATTATCCGTAGATAATAGGGTAATAAATGCCTTGCCAATAGCATTATCAAAAACCCCTTGATACAAAACTAACAAGCTGACTTTTTGGTAAATTTCAGATATCATTTTTTATTCTCCACTAATAACTAACATTTCATGGCCGCCTTTTTACAATTCCTAATCCGATTTAATAATTGCTGTCTTCTAGCTGAGGGAATGTAAATCAGTTATTATTCTATCAAGATAGGGTAATCTCTGCAAGATTAAGGTTAAAAAAGGGAAAATGCCTACCGACTAATTCCCAAGATTTCTTGAGATGAGGTACAAGGTTTTCGTTTTGGGGAGACGGTTGATAATACCCTGTCAGGTTACACTTCATCTTGATGAGAAACACTGTATTTAATAAAATTTAACCAATCTTGGATTTCCTGTCCTAACCAGAGACATTCATCCTCGCGGAGATTCTGGCCGATCAGATAGTAATTTTTAGCTGTCCGCAGACGAATCTGATAGTTACCTTCTGTACCATTGCTATGAAGAAAAATACCCCATAAATCTTGAGTTTTGAAAGCAAATTTTTTGTAGATAAAATTGAAAAGTTTATATTTAATTAAAACTTCTTGAGGTGTAAGAATTAATTGCATCTCACGCAAACAAATAAAACCAATTAGAGCTATAATAAAGGTAAGAATCGGGGAGATAAAAACAGTGACAGTAAGGACAATCGCTAAAGACCAGAGAGTAGCTGCATCGGAAGGTAGCTTAATTTTTGGGGGTAAATTAATCTCTAAATTATCCTTATGTTTAGCGATGCGGATGGAACTGTGGGGAGGTTTTGGTAATTTCTTAGGATCGATTAAACTTGATACTTGGCGATAGTAGGGATGTTGGAGAAATTTCAGGGCTTCTCTGGCACTTTTAAACCGCTTTTCTACTGCCATATCAGTCATAGTTTCTAACCAATCGATTAAATCATCATCGATTGTCACCAGTTGGCGAAATTGAATTTTAGACTCGCGGTGGGGCAGTTCTATCGGCACAATTCCCGTCAATAAATGAATTAAAGTCATGCCCAAGGCATATAAATCAGAACTGGGAACCGCCCGGCCCCAAAATTGTTCTAGGGGTGCATAACCACTCGTTCCCACCACGGTAAAAGTAACTCCTGTCACTGCACCGCGGGACTGGACTGCGCCAAAATCCACTAAATAAACGTTATTTTCCGAGTTAATAATTAAATTACTAGGTTTAATATCTCGATGTAATACTGGGGGCGATAATTCATGCAAATAAATGAGAATTTCGAGAACTTCTTGGGCAATATTCCGAATTACCGTAGGGGTGAAACGTTGCCCCCTTTCTAAGCGATCGCTTAGAGATTCTCCCGGTATATAATCTTGTACAAGTACAAACCAAGGAGTCCCGTCACCTTGATTTTTATCGAGGGAAAAATAATCGCGATAGCGGGGAATACGGGGATGATAGAGAGAAGCTAAGACGGCTGCCTCCCGTTCAAATAATTTTAATTCTTCCCACTCCATCTGGGGACTAAAAGCGAGGAGTTTAATAATTACCGATTCTTGGGATAATACATCGATAGCTAACCAAGTTTGACGACCGATAGCGGTATTGCCTAGGCGTTGTTGCAGTTGGTAACGTTCAGCTAAAAGAGAATCAGAAGTAAAGGTCATAGTGGCTTTTCCCTTATTTAGACCGTTTTTTTGTCAGGAAAACTACTGTCTGGCACTAATTAATATCGATTTGTTTTTTGGCCGTCCAACAAAGGGCGATTCCTTTTTCTTTATAGGAAGATTCTCCAACAAAGATAGGATATAATTCAGATTCCCCACGATAGATAATTTCCTGGCCATCAAATCCTAGAAAAATCGGTTGATTGGGTTGAATTGCCTGATAATCTCGTTGGAGAATCCGAGGATGTAACATGGCTTTAATTTCACCCTGTTCATTCCTAGGATAATCGATCGAGCCTAAACGTTGGTAAACTGTTAGGGATTCGCTGAAAGTATCGAGATGGGCAGCGAGATAATTTTCCTGTTCGATGTAGTCTAGGATTTGATAGATGAGTGTTTCGGTTTGACGAAAAAGATAGGGACAGATGACACCATGGTTAACCGGACCGATTTCGAGGGTAAAAGCTAGGGGACAAATTCCTTTTAGAAAATGATTTTCTTCCTCGCTGACGGGATGATAAATTAAGCGCACATCAGGATTAATTTTAGTCAGATAGGTAAAGAGTTTTAATAGCCAAGGATGGGGGTTAGAATAAATAATCGCCAGCATCATGTTAGATGTGGTGCTGTGAATATCGATTAATAAATCAATGGATTTTTCTCGGATTTGCTGATATATATCTTTCGCTATTAGTTGCTCATGTTGCTGATAATTAGGATTGGCTAAATCTGCTCGGTTAAAACAACGATTTAAATCCGTATCGACATATCTAACCCGTTGCTTTAGGGCTAAGGGATTGGCGATGAGAGTGTGGGATTGAAAACTGCTGCGGGCCAGGAGATTAGCTGAGTTTTGCAGGTATTTAACCAAATAAGCGGGAGTTAGTTCATTGCCATGCACACCGGCAATTAAAGCCAGATTTTTAATAGTAGTTTTCTGCTCGATCATTTTTTATAAGTTTTGAGAAGTTGCCATTATCTATCTAGGGCAAAATTGCCGTAGATAAATAACAATTATAAGCCTTAAAAAAGGGGAGTGAGGAGGGGCAGGTTTACCAACCTACCCCTATAAGTAGCTAGACACAATTAATTACACATATCTAACTACATTTTGCCTTTTGCCTCTTGCCTTTTGCCCATCCTAACCAAGAAGTTAATTTTCTCCTATTACTTAACTGATTTAGAAAAACCAGCCGTAGGAATGAAGACCTTTACCTAAAAGATTCACCCCTAAATAACATACCCAAACCACAACAAAACCACTGGCAGCTAGAATAGCCGGTTTTCTTCCCTGCCATCCCCGGGTAATGCGGGCATGGAGATAAGCGGCAAACACTAACCAAGTGATTAGCGCCCAAGTTTCTTTCGGATCCCAACTCCAATAGGAACCCCAAGCTTCATTGGCCCAAACTGCCCCGGCGATGATACCGATAGTGAGAAGGGGAAAACCGAGACCGATGACCCGATAACTGATATTATCGAGGGTTTCCGCCAAGCTAAGACGTTGGGGCGAAAGAGTCGCCATCGCTGTTAAGGTGGGAGTTAAAAGGGCGGTTGTGCCACCGTTAGCCGTTTCCATGAAAACTGGCGCGGAAAGAGTGGTAGATAACTTATTTTGGAGACGATAGCCCCCCGTACCCACGGAACTGCCTTTTAACTCAATATTTTGACCTCTAGTGACGATCAGAAAAGCGATCGCCATCAGGGAACCCACCATCAAAGCAGCATAACTTAACATCATGACGCTAACGTGCATCATCAACCAATTCGATTTTAAAGCCGGAACCAAGGGCGCCGAAGTTTGCATTTCTCCTGGTAAGGACAAAGTGGCAAAAGCAGTAATCCCCATGGCTACAGGAGTCGTCACCACCCCCACCAGGCGACTGCGGCTAGTGTACTCAGCAATTAAATGAACCGCAGTTACACCCCAAGCGAGAAAGAATAAAGATTCGTAAAGATTGCTAATGGGGAAATAACCCGCTTCTAACCAGCGCGCCCCCAATAAAGCGGCGATACAGAGGTTAGCGATGGCCACTCCCGTGCTGCCCAGGCTGGGCAACAAAGGTATGCTAGGAAAGGCTGCCCCGGCCCAATAAACCAGCATGGTTAAAAACAGGACTAAAAAAGAAGTGTTATCGAGAAAGTTCTCTAAGCTAACTAAATTCATGGGATTTCTCTCGTTTGTCGCTCGCTCGCTACCAAGTATTCCATCCTCTATCCTATCCCATCGGTAAGGCGATCGAGACAGGGAATTGTTAGTATAAACTTTGCATTTTCACTCTCACCTGCCCTAAAAATTATGGCTAATCAAGAAGATAATCAATTTTCCTGGTCGCGTTTGCCTCTGTTAGGCAAAATCCTGATCATTTGTTCTGGTGTTGCCGCTTTAGGCTATTTTCTTATCCCTCGTCCCTCAGAATTATCCAATATTCCCCTCGAACCCTACAGCGAATTTATCAATAAAGTGGAACGGGGCGACATCAGTAGGGTCAGAATTGGCAATCAAGTTATCTATTATCAATTAAAAAATCCTTTAGAATCCCTGCCTATTCCGGGTAATCCCCGCGTTAATCCCCCAGAATCAAGTAATCCCCTTCACGGTGATTCTAGTTCTCTGGCGGGCAAACCGAGCAGTAATCCAGCCCCCGGACGAGTCTTGGCAACAATTCCAGTCGATAACCCCCAATTACCCCAACTATTACAGCAAAAAGGCGTAATCTTCGAGGCGATTCCCGTGGCCGAAAACAGTTGGATCAGCACTCTCCTCGCTTGGGTGGTTCCTCCCTTAATTTTAGTCGCCGCTATGCAGTTTCTGTTCTATCGCAACGATGACACGCGTAAATCGCTGCTTTTTAACAAAAATCTCGCTAAAGTTTACGGAGACGGCGAAAAATATCCGATTACCTTCAGTGATGTGGCCGGGGCTGAGGAAGCAAAAACCGAGTTAAAGGAAATCGTCGAATTTCTCAAGGATGCCGAGCGCTTTAATAAAATCGGGGCGCGTATTCCTAAGGGTGTTCTCTTGGTTGGACCGCCGGGGACAGGAAAAACCCTCTTAGCGAAAGCAGTCGCGGGAGAAGCGGGAGTGACTTTTTTTAGCATTTCGGCCTCGGAATTTGTGGAATTATTTGTCGGCACTGGGGCGGCCCGGGTGCGGGATCTATTTGCCCAAGCGAAGAAAAATGCCCCTAGCATCATTTTTATTGATGAATTGGACGCAATCGGTAAATCGAGAAGTTCGGGATCGGGAACTAGCGGCAGTAATGATGAGCGAGAGCAGACTTTAAACCAACTTTTGACAGAAATGGACGGTTTTAGCCCCAAAGAAGCCGTTGTCATCGTTTTAGCCGCCACCAATCGCCCAGAGACTCTTGATGCCGCTTTATTGCGTCCGGGGCGCTTTGATCGCCAAGTTCTGGTGGATCGTCCCGATTTAGCGGGACGATTGGCAATTTTGGAAATATACGCCCAACGAGTCCAGATGGGTGAAGATGTTAATCTCAAAGCGATCGCCACCCAAACCCCCGGTTTTGCCGGTGCCGATTTAGCCAACCTCGTCAATGAGGCCGCTCTTTTGGCTGCCCGCAATAATCGGGAAAAAGTCAGTCAAATTGATTTTAAAGAGGCGATAGAAAGAGTTATCGCTGGTTTAGAAAAGAAAAGTCGGGTTTTATCCGAAAAAGAAAAGAAAATCGTCGCTTATCACGAGGTTGGCCATGCTTTAGTCGGTGCTGTTATGCCGGGAGGTGGTCGGGTGGAGAAAATTTCCATCGTTCCCCGGGGTTTATCCGCTTTGGGTTATACCCTGAAAATTCCCACGGAAGACCGTTTTTTGATGACAGAAACCGAATTTAAGGAACAAATTACTATGTTATTGGGCGGTCGGGCAGCCGAAGAATTAATCTTTGGCAGTGTGACTAATGGCGCTTCCGATGATTTACAAAGGGCGACGGATATTGCTGAAAGAATGGTGACAATGTATGGTATGAGTAAATCCCTGGGACCCCTAGCCTACGATAAAACAGGACAGGCTAATTTTTTAGGTAATAATCAGGGTAGTCCCCGCCGTTCGATCGGGGAAAATACGGCCAAAGCGATCGATGAAGAAGTTAAACAAATTATCGACGCTAGTTACCAAAAAGCCCTAGCAATTCTTAGTCACAACCGCAATTTATTAGAGTCGATTACTGCTAATCTTTTGACCACGGAAGTAATCGAAGGAGAAGAATTGCAAGAATTCTTAAATCAAGCGCAAATGGTCTGATCAATCCCCATAAATAGGGTCTGCCGAAAAAGTTTTTCGTGGGGACAGGGTGTGGGGTGTGGGGTGTGGGGAGAACAAAGCTGCCTTTTGCCTTTTGCCTTTTGCCTTTTGCCTTTTGCCTTTTGCCTCTCCTCATAACTAGGGTCTGCTGAATAAATAGTCGAGAATATCTAACTTAAGGAGAAGACAGAATCAAAGCATTAGAAAATTGATATTTCCCTGCTTTGACGGTTAATTTGCCCTTTTTCCATCCCAAAGAAACGGGAGAGTTATCTCGACTTAAACTGTTATAAAGGGCGAAATTTTTTGACCAATCGTGCTTTTGACCGTTACGAATTAACATCGGCAGTAGATTGATTTGATTATAGGTAAATTGTAAACTCTGCCCTTGACTGCCTTTAAATAAAACCCTGCCTTGCTTAATTTGAGTTAAATTTACTTGACTTTTTTGCTTAAATATGCTCTTGAAATTCTCATAACTACCCTGGGTTGCCGCTTCCCCCACTTCCAGAGCAAAACCCGCATAATTGTTACCTGTGGGTAAAGCTTGGTAGGTATTATCATCGGGATAAGGGGAATTAGGAATCTCGATCCTTTCAGGAGAAGAAAGATTTATTAATCTTAGGGCTAACCAAGTTTTTTCTAATTGAATAAACCAGATATTATCATCTTTTTCTACCTTGGCGGTTTTCGGTAATTGCCAGAAAAAAGCTTGATCTGCCGGTCGTAACCAGATTAAAAGATTGCGATATTGTCCGATTTCATCCCCGGGATTTTTGCCCGGTTTTACGCCATTGTTGCCAGTGTTAGCCACAAAAAAATCCACCCCTTTGTGTTGATTAAAGGCCATTAATTTAAACGGGGCTACATCACCATCGGGGAAAGTTCCCGCCAGACTACCCATTTGATAACTAGCCCCGATAAATTGAGTTTCCCAATAACCCGGACTTTGATTATTGCCCGGTTTCCAGTTTTCATATAGGGGTTTACTGGCGAGAATTTCTACCGGTTTATTAAAGTTTTTTCGGGCTAATTCCATCACTGCTAAAGGAGGACGATAACGACTGGTAATTAGATAAAGAGAGTCCAATTCCGGGCGATTATTGGCGACAGGAGTATCACCAAAGTATAACCAAAAAGCGCGGCCTGCGTGTGATCGCATTACGCCGTGGCCATCACCATAATCACGTTTTACAGGGCCACCCCAACCACCGCGATAATATTTAACACTAGCGGCCATGGATAACCAATCTAAGGCCATTTTTGCCCATTGTTTAACTTCCGTATCTTGAGCGAAATCGTAGAGATTAAGATAGGAAGCAAAGGTGTGACCGTGATAAACTTCTGAATCCCATTCTCCCATACCGATGTTATATAAAGCTGAAACATAGCGCTTAATTTTACTTTTATACAGTTGACGAGTTGCCTCATTTCCTGTTTCTTCGGCCATCAGATAAACCGATGTTTCGCGCATTGCTCGTAGGTTATCAGTATTGCGACTATCTACCCATAAACCCCGTCTTTTCATACTCCAATCATTACCCGTTCCTTGGCCAGTACCATGGATAGGATGGGGCTGTTGTAAAGGGTCGGTTTCTGTCCAAATTTTTGCCGCATTATACATTCTCTGACGATAAACTGGATCTAGATACTTTCCGAGAAGAAAATATTTTCTAATTTGTCCTTTCAGGGTAAAACAAAAATAATAATCTATATAATCAGTGTGGGCCTGTTCCCGTTTTTGTGGGTCATCCTGCTGCAGGAAATCTAGGGCTTTTTGCCGGTTTCCTGCCAAAAAATCAAACATGGCCATAGGATAGGATTTTTTCTCGTTTTCTCCCCACAAATTGCCATAACTTTCCCGATTAGCAAAATAGTTAATAGTCTGCTTGGCCCTTTGTTGAAATTCTGCCTCTAATTGCGGTGTCCAATCGTTAAGATATTGGGTTTGAACTTCGGCAACAGGAAAGGAAGCGATCGAGTTTTGAGAACCCGAATAGAGGGAGTTAAAGCCAATAGTAAATAGGGCAATTATTCCCGCTAAAATTAGGTATTTAATTCTAGATCCAATCGTCATCTTCGGCAAATTCATCGATGTTTTCTTGATTTTCTGGGGACTGAGTTTGATTCTCTTTATCCAATTGTAAAGGAACTGGTTCAGGAGCGATAATTTCCGGTAATAATTCTTCGGGTTTTTGACCATCTACCTCCACGACAATCATTTCTGTGACAGGAAACCAAAGTAGGCGGCCTTGATCGTCACAAACCGTCACCGTTCGAGGTTTATCCGGAGCCTCCGTTGCAAAGAAATCTCCTAACATTTTGGTGGGCAAAATACTCTTACTTTCACCCCCACTAACTCCTAGAAATATATATTCGTTACCCGTGGTCAAATGTTGAACAATAATCGCCATAGTTAAAATAATTCAGTCAATGAAATGTAAGTAGTCGTGTAAAATAAATTTCCTAGAAAAGATAGGCAAAAGGCAAGAGGTGGTTAGATATGTGTAATTAATTTTGCTTAGGTACTTACCTATTGATAGTTAACTCTTGAATTATAGCTTTCAGCCATAAGCTTTCCACTGATAACTGATAACTGATAACTGATAACTGATTACTGATTACTGCTTAACTTGACTGCCGTGACTGCGGGGATCGGTTTGACTAGCACCCGCAAGGACATTAAAATCAGAAGTCTGTCCCGTAGTGGTGGCATAGGGTAGGGTAGAATTAGTTAAAAGTGCCTCTAGATTAGCAGTTAAAATTGATTTTGGTTGTTCTCCGATCGCTTGGGCAACCGGTTGTCCTTGGTTATTTAAAAAGACAAAATGGGGAATCCCATCCACACGATAACGGAGAATTTCCGGCAACCATTTATTATTATCAACGTTGAGCATAACAAAATTAATGGCATTACCGTATTGTTTTTTAATTTCGGCAATTTCAGCGGCCATCGCCTGACAACTGGTACACCAATTAGCATAAAATTCTGTCAGGGTGGGTTTACCATTGCTGAGGGCAAGATCGAAAGGTGTCGCTTTTTCCGCTTGCGCTTCCAAAGATACAGAACTAGCGGTGGTTTGAAACCCGAAGAAAATCGCTACACTAAGGATAACTGCCGTCACTGCCAGCAGCAGATTTCTGATTTTATTGGTGGGTGTGGTGGCTGTCATGGATAGTCTCTCAAAAATTATTCCTATCCTATCCTATCCTCATGAAAAAACGTATTACTCTCACTTTTCCCAAAAAAGCCGTCCATATGCCCGTTACCTATCGACTGGCGAAGGATTTTAACGTCGCCGCTAATATTATCCGCGCCCAAGTTGCCCCCAATCAAGTGGGAACATTAGTATTAGAATTATCGGGAGATATCGATGAGTTAGAAGCGGCGATCGAATGGTTACAATTACAAAATATTGGCGTTTCCCAAGTTAGTCGCGAAATCGTCATTGATGAAGAAAAATGCGTCGATTGTGGGTTATGTACGGGAGTTTGTCCCACGGAAGCTTTAACCCTTGATCCCGAAAGTTTTCGTCTCAAGTTTTTGCGTTCCCGTTGTGTGGTTTGTGAACAATGTATCCCCACTTGTCCCGTGGTGGCAATTTCCACAAACTTGTAAAGTAGCAGTTATTAAATTAATTTTTTTGCCCATTTAAATAATAGCCCTCTCTAGAGATTTTAAGCCTTCATTTGTCGTCAACGCGGTTAATCGTCACAAATATCCGGCTCCTTTTCTGCCTAAAGACCCTTTCTCCGATACCATAGTTAAAAAGAGATCGTTGACTCTGGCCACACCTGTGGGGATTACATACCATTAATCATGGTTTTTTTTGCAAAAAATACAAAAAACTTGACATGACTTCTGCCGTTCCTCGCCTTTCCCATCCTGATAGTCCAATTGCTGATCTTCGCAGCCTCTATGACTTTATCCTCAACCCGCAACTGTTAGCCGCAGAAAAGGGAAATCGGTCGATCGTCAGTTTTTGTCAAAAAATTTCCCCCCTTGATCCCCTAGAAATTCTCTCTCGGATTGCCCCTAGCTATCCCACCCATTATTATTGGGAAAATCCCGAACGAGAAACCGCTTTTCTCGGCTACAGCATCGCCTTTACTGCCAATTTCCACGGCAAACAACGTTTTTTAAAAGCTCAAAAATTTATTGAAACCTGTCAACAAAGAATTATTAAAATTGATAACTATAGCGAGATTACTCCCCGCATCTTTTGTAGTTTCACTTTTTTCGACTCGGCAACAGCTACCCCCTTTCCCTCAGCTACCCTAACCCTGCCTAAGTTTCAAATTATCAAAAAACAGTCGGAATATTTTTTCCTGACCAATCTCTTAATCACCGGCACAAAAGAAATAGAAAACTCCCTCGAAGAAACTATTAATAACCTCAAAATTATCCAAAATAACTCGAGCAATTGCCGACAAAATCCCCACCAGGATTCCTGTAGTTACTATATTCATCCTACCTATAATTTTCAAGCGGCTGTTGCCGATGCACTCCAATCTATCCAGGCTCAAAATTTTAGCAAAATTGTCCTCGCTCACGCTCTTGACGTGATTTCTCCCCGTCCTTTTCATCTGGTAAACTGTCTCGATAATTTGCGTCAGCGTCATCCCGATTGCTACACTTTTTCCCTCGGCAATGGACGGGGAGATCATTTTATCGGTGCTAGTCCCGAACGCTTGTTAACTGTCCATCAGGGGCAATTAATCACCGATGCTTTAGCGGGATCCGCCCCCCGGGGAGAAAATGCGATCGAAGATGCTCTCTTTGCCAATAAACTCCTCGCTAGTGAAAAAGAACAACGGGAACATCGGGCCGTTAGTGACTTTATTAACCAAAAACTGCGACAAATTGGCTTAAATCCCCAAAATTCTCCCTCTAGATTGTTAAAACTCTCCAATATTCAACATCTCTGGACTCCTATCCATGCCAAACTAAAACCCTCTATCCATCCCCTCGAAATTGTTGCCCAACTACACCCCACTCCTGCTGTTGCTGGGGTTCCCACCGAGATCGCTTTAGCACAAATTCGTCATTATGAAACCTTTGATCGCTCTCTTTATGCCGCTCCTTTGGGTTGGATTGATTGTCAAAATAATAGTGAGTTTATTGTTGGTATTCGTTCGGCCTTAATTGAAGGCGATCGAGCGCGATTATACGCCGGTGCGGGTATTGTTGCCGGTTCCGATCCGGAAAAAGAACTAGCAGAAATTCAGCTTAAATTTCAAGCTCTCTTAAAAGCTTTAACCTAAACTATAGCTTTTTACCGAACCAATAACTTAAATAAGCCTAATTTACCCTTAAAAGGCGGATATTTTAAAGCGGGATTGAACCAAAGAGGTGTTTTCATAATCGCTTTTTGGTGACTAAAATTATCAAAGGAAAAACGACCATGATAGCTACCAATACCGCTATTTCCTCGACCACCAAAGGGTAAACTAGGATTAGTAAAATGAAAACTATTGTTATTAATACAACCTCCCCCAAACTGGACTGATTCTAGCCATTTCTTTTCGGTATGTGCCTCGGTAGTAAACAGATAAAAAGCTAGAGGGTTAGGGTTTTTAGCAATAATTGCTAAAGCTTCCTCAAAAGTGCTAAAGGCAATGATCGGTAAAATTGGACCAAATATTTCCCCTTGCATAATAGGAGCATCGAGGGAAACATTAGTTAATAAAGTTGGTTGAATATATAAATTTTCTCGATCGGTTTTGCCTCCAAAAACAATCTCACCATCTTTGAGAAAGTCAATCAAGCGATCAAATTGTTTCTCATTGATTATCTTACCATAATCAGCACTTAATCTGGCATCTTCACCGAAAAAATTAACAATAGTATCAGCTAATTCTCTGATCAAATTCTCCTGCTGGGATTGATGTACCAAAACATAATCAGCTGCGATACACATTTGACCACAATTAGAGAATTTTGTCACGGCAATGCGACGGGTTGCCACGGAAATATTAGCATCAGCTTCGATAACACAGGGACTTTTTCCCCCTAATTCTAGAGTAACAGGAATTAACTTTTCTGCTGCTAGTTGATAAATAATTTTTCCTACTCTTGTACTGCCAGTAAAAAATATATGATCAAAGGTGAAACTGTCTAACATATTCGGAATTACTTCCGCACCATCTCCGGGTACAATTAACACATATTCTTCAGGGAATATCTCTTTAATTATTTTAACTACTAATTTTTCCGTCGCTGAGGCAAACTCACTCGGTTTTAATACCGCACAGTTACCGGCAGCAATAGCACCAACTAAAGGCACTAATAACAATTGGAGGGGATAATTCCAAGCAGCAATAATTAAAACTACTCCTAAAGGTTCCTGAATAACTTGACTGGAGGAGGGGAAATTTAAAAGATTAGTTTTAACAGGTTTGGGTTGCATCCATGAGCGCAAATTTTTTAATGCGGTATTAATTTCCACCAAAAGGAAGCCATTTTCAGTAATCCAACAATCTTCGGGACTTTTCTTTAAATCCCTATATAAAGCTTCATAGATATCCGCTTCATATTTAATGATTGCCTGTTTTAACTTCTCTAACTGCTGACGACGGAATTGATAAGAACGAGTGGCACCACTGGCAAAATACTGACGCAATTTGGCTAATTTTTCTGAGTTTGACAGCATCGAAATAATTCCCAAGTTAATAATGAAATTCTATGGCATCCACTGGGGACGAATTCCCGCTAGAGGTAATTCAATTAAATCAGATTTACTTGCTTTTACTCCATCTTGTAGGGGAGGAATTAACATCCACAAACGACCACCGATAATTGTTTCTCCTGAATCGGTAGTTAGGGGATTAGTCGGATTAGTATCATAACTGGTGCGAAGTTGATCAAAAATAATCGCTAAACTATCGGGAGATAAACTAATGTGAATATCACGATAATCGGCTAATTCTAGTAGGGGAGTCACTTGACCGGTCTTCACATCTATTTTAGCAAAATAGGGTTTTTCTTTGTACTCTTGACTGTTAGTAACTAACTCAGTTAACAAACAATACAAATCACTACCAGTGGCATTAAATTGACAATCTATAATCGAACCTTGTAGATTGAGTAAGCGTTTTTGTAATCCTTGATTATTGACATAAAAAAGTGATCGAATATAACGCATTTTGGCATTATCAGTATTAAAATTCACCATTGCCGCAGCTGTACCATCAGCAGAAAAATTCAAAATTCGCCCAAATTTTGGTAAAAAATCTAGGGGTTTTGTTTCGGTTTTTAAAGGCAAAAGGGCGATTCCTTCCCCCTGGGTGACAGCTAAAGTTTTACTATCAGGTGCAATCAAAAATTCCCCGCCTTGGATGTTTAATTGTTGGGGTTTTTCCCCCGATTTAACTGCCCATAAATCGAAGTTAATCGGATTGCGGCGCTCAATTCTCTGCACGACAATAGTTTCCCCATCTTTAGCTAAATCAAAATGATTATTTTGATAATCTTTATTGTCTAGCACTAACTCAATTTTTGCTGGCGATTGACTGCTATCAACTTGATAAAGCTGCAGTTCACGAATTCCCTCTATCCCCTGATTTTTCGCCACGGCCGAAAAGAGGATTTTTTTACCATCAGGGTAAAATTCAAAAGCCATAACGGTCAAATCTGCGGGAGTTAAGACGGTTTTCTTCTCCTCGGTCAAGTTATAAAAAATTAATCTTCCCTGTTCTTCCCCATTAGTGCCAATATAGGCAAAAGCTCGATCGCGACTTTTAAATTCTCTTTCAAAAATTGCCAGGGTTTGTCCTAATCGATTACCGCTGCGAAATTGTTCCCGCGCACCTTCAATTTGCAGATGATATTTTTCTCCGTAGGGAATGGGAGAAGTGAGGGTATAAGCTAATCGTCTTCCGGCCCAACTAAACTTCCCCGGCAGCGCAGGATCGATAACTAGATTTTTTTCTACACTAGCATGATCCATGGGGCGATCAAAAGTGATAATAAATGCTTGATCTTCCGCACCAATTTCTCGATTTTCCCAGCTAAATTCCTTGACCCTTGGGCCAGTTTGTAAAAGACATTGATTACCACAGCTATTACCTAACCAAATTAAACCGCCAATTACTAAGGTTAGGGATACAATTAATGTTATCGCTAATTTATCAATTGGTTGTAGTTGTAAGGTTTTCAGCATTATAGTAGATAGTTAAGAACAATAACTGATAACTGATAACTGATCACTGATAACTATTAATATCCGTAGGGATCCACAGGAGTGGGTATAGGTTTCACGGATTTGGCCTTAATTACTAATTGTCTTCTGGTGGTTGATTTTCCCACCTCTACGGGTAAGGATTCCGTGGTCATTTCTCCAGTGATTTCTAACCAAGTGTCATTGGGATATTGACTGCGACTTCCTGATAGTTTCACCGGCAAACCCACGGGATAAGCATCCACGGCACAACAGGTAAGAATAAAGCGACTAATTAATAAATAGTTATCGGGTAATTGCGGCAATTGTACCACAAAACCTGTGACTTTTACCGGTTGTCCCGTGTAGGCATCAGGTTCGGGGTAAGCATTCAAAGTTCTTACCCATTCAATTAAACTTTTTTCCTCCGGTTTAACGGTAGTGCCAAAGGATTGAGTTTGCACGCGAGTTAGGGGTAAAGATTCACTAATTCCCCTCTGTAATGCGATTTGACTGCTGAGGGGCTGCGGGGAGATAAATAGGCCTAAAAGGGCAGTTATTACTAATAAACCTGAGCCAAAATGTTGAGGAAGAATGGTAATATGCGATCGATTATCGTTACTATCTAAATTAATCTTTTTTCGCCACTGTTTTAATAATGTCCAAAGCTTGACTATTCCAAGGGCAAATAAAGCCATACTGGTGATGAGAACCAGAATAAAATAATTAGGATGTATCAGTAAATTTAACTGTCCAGTTATCCAGTATTTAAATAGTAACGAACCCCAACCGATTAGGGCAATAACATCGATAAATTGGGGGGCGATTATTTTTAGACGTGATGAATTCATGGGAAAAACTATCCAGGTACTGACCTAAAATAAATAACTGTGAGCCAAGGTGAGTAAAAAAGTCATTTGCGCTGCTAAAGCAAAGAGATAAATTAACATTCTCGGTTTAAAAATAGACAACATTAAACCAATCCCTTTCAGGTCAATCATCGGACCGAACACTAAAAAAGCCAGTAGGGAACTACTGGTAAAACTAGAGGCAAAGGAGAGAGCAAAAAAAGAATCAACCGTGGAACAAATCGAAACAATTACCGCTAACAGCATCATGGCCAAGATCGAAGTAATCGGATCCTGACCCAAATTAAGAACAAATTCCCGGGGAACAAACACCTGTAAACCGGCCGCTATAGCACTTCCTAAGATTAACACTCCTCCTAATTCGCGTAATTCCATCACCACGTTTTCCAGAAAAGTTAACCAGCGCTTTTTCATCGGGATAGCTTGCACTGCTGGTAGGACAGCAGTAGCGGCAAAACTTTCGTCTAAGCGCAAAGTTTTGCCAGAATTACCGATCAGAAAAGACCCAGATTGTAGTAGTAGTGGGATAGATTCTTTTTCTGGTGTTTCCGGTTGCCAATTGAGACTTTTTGCCAAAGAGGTTTGGAGGAGTGGTCGCGGATCTTTTTGGATACTAAAGATAATCCCGATAACCGTAGCGATGAACAAAGAAAAGATAACTCGATAGAAAACAATTTCCGGTTGATCGCGAAAAGCTACCCAAGTGGACCAGATAACAATCGGGTTAATTGTCGGCGCTGCTAAGAGAAAACTAACCGCTACTGCATTCGGCATTCCTTGCACAAGTAAACGTCGCGCCACCGGTACATTGCCACACTCGCAGACGGGGAACAAAAACCCAATACATCCCCCCACAAATGCTCCTAAAATAGCATTTCGAGGCATCAGAGCAACTAGGCGACGTTCATCGACAAATATTAAAAGAATACTAGAGAGAATCACCCCTAGCAGCAAGAAAGGCATCGCTTCCACCAACAGGCTCAGGAATAGGGTAAAGGCATTTTGTAGTTGACTCATCTATCCTCGCCTTGGGAATTAGAGGTTTAGGGATAAAGACTTAGGAACCCCAGAAAAAGGTTCATCAGTCCGCTCCCCGGCTTTTTAACATTTTTTTAATATATCCGATCGAGTGACCGGTTATCAGTTATCAGTGACCGGTTATCAGTTATCAGTGACCAGTAGTTATCAGTTATCCGTTACAGCTTTTCTCGTCAAGATGAAGTATAACCCAATTTGGTATTGACGACCGACTCCCCAAAAGGAAAACTTCGTACCTCACCATTAAGATAACTGTTAGAGCAGATTTGAGTTTTCAGTCCACTGATTACTGTTTACTGATCACTGATCACTGAACTAGAGGACTCGATTAAGCTTGCCGCTTTGATAACCTTCTAGATCGAGGGTGACATAGATAAAGCCTAATTTTTGCAGATCAGCGACTAATTCGCTTAAATTTGTCCGATTAATAAAGTCGGGAATTTCCGCTGCCGGTAATTCAATCCGTGCCGTATCGCCGCTCGATCGCACCCGTAATTGACGATAACCTAATTTTCGCAGATAAATCTCCGCCCGTCCGACTCTTTGCAATTTCTCCAGGCTAATTTCCTCCCCGTAGGGAAAACGGGAACTTAAACAGGGTTGCGCCGGTTTATCCCACCAAGGTAAATTTAAGTAACGAGATAGTTGACGAACTTCGCTTTTTGTGATACCAATTTCCGCCAAAGGTGAACGAGCGCCGCGCTCCCTAGCGGCTTGGATCCCGGGACGATAATCCCTTAAATCATCAGCATTAACGCCATCAATGACGTAGGAATAACCACGAGCGAGAGCAAGGGGTTTAAGGGTGTCGTGTAGCTCACTTTTGCAGAAATAACAGCGATTAACGGGATTACTGGTGTAATTAGGGTTATTCATTTCCTCGGTTTCCACCAATTCATGCCGAATACCGATATAATCGGCCTGAGCGGTCGCTTCTTCCAATTCTTCCGGCAGTAGGGAAGGGGAAACCGCCGTAATTGCCAATGCTTGACCCCCTAGCAGATCATAGGCCACTTTTGCCACTAGGGTACTATCTACGCCCCCAGAATAGGCAATCAGAGCTTTTTCGCTGGTTTTTAAGAGGTTTTGTAATTGTCCGAGTTTATCGAGTAATTGACTGTGCATGGCGGCGATTTTGGCAACTGGTTTAGGGAGACCGTTTTTTATTATATGCCGTGCCGTAATTAATCAGGGCTACCGCTCGATTTATACTGCCATAATTTTGTCAATAATTGGGCTGTCTTTGGCAATTTTTACTAGAAAATAATCTCGCTATCATAAGGATAGGCGGTTAAAATGCGTCTTAGCTTATTGCTGATCCCAATTATTTTAGTAGGTATTTAGTCATAAACTTCACTTCTATGACCTACTCTAACAATAATAATTATCCTACTCTCTCGATCAAATTCATAAATAACCCGATAATCTCCTACTCTTAATTTGTAAAACCCTGACCATTCTCTCGTAAGAGGTAGGGGAGTTATCTGTTCAAAGTTGATAGCTAACCATTTAATTTTATTAAGAATCCTCAGTCTGATAAAATCTGTGATCAAATCTAAATCAGTTATCGACTCTGGTTCAAAAGTAACAGAATAGCTCATTTAAGGTTCTATCCCATATCTTTTATCCACCTCAGCTGCGGGAATAGTCGCTCTTCCTTGTAGTCTTTTTTGTCGGATTTCTAATAACTTTTCTTTAAAAGATTCCTTAACTTGTTTTCCCTCATCTGGATCACCAAAGTATTCATCTAGAGTATCATCTACTGTATTACGGATTAAACTTTGTAACTCTTGGGGAGTCATGTCTTTTATCTGCATATTTGCCCCTATTCAGAAAAGATAATTGACCTATCACTCCCGATTATATCAAGATATCGGGACAACTCCTCTGTAGTTGCCCCTGCCAAGGATAATTTATCCCCGACGACGAAGGGAAGCGGCACCCAAGGCACCAACAGCGATTAAACTCACTATACCACTAGGTTCCGGGGTTGATACACCACCGCCACCAGTAGGAGTAATATCCCCATTAAGAGCCACAAACCCACCCCCGGCAACATTAGCAGAGTTTGTACCATAGAAGATGACATTAGGTTCACTAGCACTCAGTCCATAGAGACGGAACTGCACCGGGCCGGTTTGGGGTGCTAAACTGCTTAGGTCAAAGCTGTAGGTATTAAAGCTATTTGTTAGTCTAACTTGTGTCCCTAAATTATTGGTGAACCCATCAACACTAGAGCGCAAGACTAAATCTATCCGCTTTTGATCCTGCCGCGCATTGAGTTGTAAGTTAGTAAAATCGACTTGAAAACCTGCACCCGGTTGTACGGCAAATTCGACGTATTGGCTGGTATTAACAGTGCCACTTGTATTCCACCCACCATTATCACCACCTAGCTGGAAAGGACTAAAGGGCAGCCGAGCTATCCCGGCGGTGTTTAACCCAGTGCTGGTTATATTCGCACCTACATTATCCGCCGCTTTGGGATAGGATGCCCCAGAAGCGGTAAATTGATTCCAACCAGCTACTATTGCCGCTTGAGCAGGAGCAACTCCAGTTAATCCCATCAGAGTCAAGGGGGTTAAAATTGTCAGTAATTTTTTCATGGATTCGATGGCCATAATTAGGACAGAAATATGGTCATATTTAACGCTAGTTTTGCGCCAATATCCCACAGCAAAAATATCACAAGGGAGGGGGGAAGTCAAGGGTTATTTAATCATAATTTTTTATTGATCTTTATATTTAAGATAGTTATGGGTTATATAAATATTTTTGACTGGTTGCAAGGTTATAGCTTGGAATGCAGATAAGCGAGGTTCTACCTCTACTTATTTCTTTGACAGAAATGCTCACCTTTGCTCCTAGGTTCCGCCGCAATAAATTGACCTGGTGCATCTCACATTTGCAGGAATACCGACAATCAGCAATTATACTAAATCCGTTGAGTATAGGCTACTTATAAAGGAGAGAACCTCATGCAAAAGGGGGAATAAATAATCAGTTTTTAATAACCAGATTTAGTATTAGCTTGTTGGCGAATTTTATCTTTAATATAGTCGGGAATAGGGCTAGGATTCATGCTTCTAATGGTGAAATTAATCCTCTTTTAACCGCTTCATTTAATCCTTGAGACTTCTTTAACAAGTTTATTTGATAAATTTGCATCAATGACCAAAGTTCCCTATTTTCAAAGGTTGATAAATCCCCCTCTTGTTGTTGATTGAGCAACTCGCTTAATCTTTGATCCTGTTCTGATGCCATTTGTAATTGAGTTAATTTGATAATTTCTTCATCTGATAATGAATTTAGGGATGAGATTTTTTCGCCTTGATAATTGGGACTAATAGAAAAAGCGATCGCTTCTACTAATATATCATTAAGATCACGGTTAATTGAATGGGCTAAGGATTGAGCTAGATTAAAAATCTCATCAGGTAGGGTTAAAGTAATTGAAATGGCCATAAGCCTTTTTTATGCGGGGTTATAGAGATATTATGATTATAGCTCAAATTCTTGTTAACCATAGGGATAAACTGGTTAAAAAGTAACAGAATAGCTCCTTTAAGCTTCTTTTATAAACCTCAGATTTCGAGGCAAGATTTACCGATAACTTAACTCACGGCAAGACTGATTAAATTTCGATATAAAATATATTGTCCTAAAGCTATTTCAAAATATCTCATAGGTGAGGGACTTAAAAAGCTTTTGATTTCCACAACAATTTTACGTCCATTTCTTTCAGCAGCCAAAGGTTTTTCTGCTGCTAAATCAGCAAAAATTCAACATCTTTATATTTAATTTTATAAGGATCAGCTAAAATACTCCAACCGTCTTTAATTAAGGCATTTTTCACGGCTTCATGGTAAATATCTTTTGCTGGCATGGTTCTAAAAAAGTAATTTTATTAGTTATATTTAATTTTATTAACAATCCTAAGTCTGATAAAATCGGTGATCAAATCTAAATCAGTTATCGACTCTGGTTCAAAAGTAACAGAATAGCTCATTTAAGGTTCTATCCCATATATTTTATCCACCTCAGCTGCGGGAATAGTCGCTCTTCCTTGTAATCTTTTTTGTTGGATTTATAATAACTTTTCTTTAGCGGAAAAAGCAGTTATAATCCTCTGACTGGCAGTAGGAGTTAGTATCCATAGTCTAGGGATATTTTCTGCTAATAAGGGTTGTTGATGACGGTGAGCTTCTCTTTGTAATTGTTCCCGCACTGTCAACATTTTAGATAAACAGGCAATAATGCCATCAATCGTGACTGGATTGCGATGGGGTTCCAATAAACAAGGGGTTTGAGCTAATTTGCCCAATAGGCCTAATTCGGGCGGCATTTCTGGGGAAGTCGGTCGAAAATACACATCGATTTCTTGAGTTTCTGCCGTCACATCAAGGCTAGTTTTCACGTCACCGGAAGAAGCAAGAAAAGTTTCGAGGTAATCTTTACTAAATTTATCCCAAAGAAAGTGAGTCAAGGCTGAAGTGATTCAATCAATGATGATGGTTATTTTATCATCTTCAAAGCCTATTTATTAGTTCAGCCAATTAATTAAGTCAGCTTGAGTCTCAAAGTCTAGTAATGCTTCTCCTAAGTCTTCTAATTTTTCTACTGAGAGTTTTTGAATAGTTTCGGTGATATGCGGGGGCAATTCACCAAAACGTCGCTTTAGTTGACGTAGCACTAACTTGGATGCTTCTTTTTGAAGTCCGATAGCTTCTCCTTGTTGAATCCCTTCGATTCTACCCTTTTGAATCGCTGCTTCTCTATCTTGTTCGTATAAAGGGGCTAAACGCATAATAAATTTCCTCTCCTCCTGGGTTCTTTTGGGTAAGGCTTGCAAGTTCCTACTCAAATTGTATAATAATTTTAAGGAAGCTGATTTAAAGGGATGATGAGGAGACAAGGCTTCTAATTCATCAATCGCTCTGCTTCTGGTTCCCCCTCTACCTAATAATCTTAACCAAAGGGTTTCAGGGGTTTCAGGTAATTGATGCAGGACAATAAGGGATGTGGTTAATGCTGGGGCTAAAAAGTAAATTCCTTCTCCCCAATCTGGGTTTAATTGACCTGAAAAAGCAGTTATAATTCTTTGACTGGCAGTAGGAGTTAGTATCCATAGTCTAGGAATATTTTCTGCTAATAAGGGTTGTTGATGACGGTGAGCTTCTCTTTGTAATTGTTCCCGCACAGTCAACAGTTTAGATAAACAAGCAATAATACCCTCAATCGTGACAGGATTGCGATAGGGTTCCAATAAACAAGGGGTTTGAGCTAATTTTCCCAATAGGCCTAATTCGGGCTGTATTTCTGGGGAAGTCGGTCGAAAATACACATCGATTTCTTGAGTTTCTGCCGTCACATCAAGGCTAGTTTTCACGTCACCGGAAGAAGCGAGAAAAGTTTCGAGGTAATCTTTACTAAATTTGTCCCAAAGAAAGCGAGTCAAGGCTGAAGTGATTCAATCGATGATCAGGGTTATTCTATCATTTTAAAAGCCTGATTAGGAAAATTAGCAGCATTGCAGCTTTAGTTACAGATTTTTCCTAGTTTTTGCGCTAGAACTGAAAGGTTAATCAGCAAAAAACGCGCTCGACGAATGAAACCGCAAATCATCGTCTGTGGATTAGGTCGCACGGGTTATAAAATCTTTTGTTTACTCAAACAACAATCTGCGGCAGTAGTAGCGATTAGCGATCGCCAAATGGTCTGCGAATACCAGTCTGATATTATTATCGGCGATCCCTGCTCTCCTAAAACTCTCCTGCAAGCTGGTCTCCCGGATGCAGAAACCCTAGTTTTGGCCATCGATAACGACGCACTCAATCTGGAAATTCTCACCCGCGCAAGGATAATTAACCCGAAAATTCGGATAGTTAACCGACTATTTAACGAAACTTTAGGAGAAAGACTCGATCAAACCCTCCCTGCTCACGTTAGCATGAGCGTTGCTTCCCTAGCATCCCCGATCTTTTCCTTTGCTGCCCTTGGTAATAAAGCTATCGGTCAATTACAGCTATTCGATCGCCTTTGGCCGATTCAAGAGATAATTATTGAGGAAAATCATCCTTGGTGGGGATTACCCCTCTACGAACTTTGGGACGATCCGGCCCGGATGTTAATCTATTATCTCCCCGCTCACGACGAAATCGATCTGGTTTCCGCAGTTCTGTTAGGCAAAAAACTCCAAACTGGCGATCATCTCATTATCGGCAATAAACCGACAATTAAGGCAAAACAGCGTTTTAAACTGCAAAAGTGGCTGAGAAATCTGCTCAATCTCCGTCCCTATCAGCACTATGTCCAACCGGTAATTCTTGTCACCCTTTCCCTCCTGGGGATGATTTCCCTTGCTACCATTACCTATCTCAGCGTTAATCAAAAAATTTCCCTCGTCGATTCCCTCTATTTCTCCGTCGGGATGATTACCGGCGCCGGAGGTAACGAAAAAGTGGCCGAATCTACCCCCGATAGTATCAAAATTTTTACCGTGGTCATGATGATTGTCGGTGCGGGGGTTATCGGTATCTGTTATGCTCTCCTCAACGATTTTATCCTCGGTAGTCGCTTTAAGCAGTTTTGGGATGCTACCCGCATTCCCGTCCGCAATCATCACATTATCTGTGGTTTAGGAGGTATCGGCACCCGGATCGTGCGACAATTGCACGACCAAGGCTGTGAAGTGGTGGTGATTGAATCGGACCCCAATAATAGATTTTTGCATTCCGTGCGCTCCTGGGGAATCCCCGTCATCATCGAGGATGCGCGTCTAGTGGCTACCCTAGAAACGGCTAATATTAACAACGCCGAATCTTTGATCGTGGTTACTTACGAGGATATGATTAATGTGGAGATTGCCCTCACTGCTAAAGCGATCGCTCCTAAAATTAATCTAGTTTTACGCTGCTCTCAGGAACAATTCGGGCGATCGATTCAAGAGGTTTTTGATTTTGATACGGTATTATGTCCCCGGGATCTGGCTACCTATTCCTTCGCTGCGGCCGCTTTGGGCGGTAGAATTCTCGGTAATGGCATGACCGATGATCTCCTCTGGGTTGCTTTGGCTACATTAATCACACCTAATCATCCTTTTATGGGGCAAATTGTCAAGGAAGCGGCGATGAATGCCGATTTTGTGCCACTTTACTTAGAAAAACAAGGTCAAACTATCCACGGTTGGCAATTACTGGAAATCACTCTCGATCAAGGTGATATTCTTTATCTAACTATGCCGGCTATGCGTTTACAACAGGTTTGGCAAAATACTTCCCTAACTATTCCCCAATCTTTCCCCGATTTAAAATGATTTCTGGTCTTAATTATCTGAGCAAAGCTAGTTATCGCTGTATCTTGAGTTTAGGCAGTGCTGGCAGTATTTTAAGTCTCGCTAGTGCCAGCAGCATTTTAAGTCTGGTTAGTATCGGCAGTATGCTCAGTATTGGCAGCGTCGGCAGTATTCTTAGTATTGGCAGTGTTGGCAGTATTCTTAGTATTGGCAGTGTCGGCAGTATCTTTGGCATTTTTCAATATCATTCTCTGCCTAACTATCCTGAGTAGTTCTAATGAACTACTTCTCACCGCTTCTTTGTCGATGGCGGTTTTATAAGTTTAAACTGTGGGGCGATCGCTTTTTATGCAAACAAAATAGAAAGGTTATTAATCGGATTAACCGATTTGTGAAACTGCGGCAAAACTAACACGACGATAAATTTCTAGCAAGGGAAGTTCAACGTTTAAACTCTCCAGAAGGATTATTTGACTAAGTTGATCGTAGGTTTGTAGTTGCCAGCGATCGCTCTGTGCGAGTCTAAAATATTGCTCAATGTAGGGTTCAGTTTGGCTAACGAGCAGATATTCACAAAAACTTGGCAGGGAACGATATTTTCTAAATTTATCACCTCGATCATAGGCTTCTGTGGCGGGGGAAAGCACCTCTACAATAAATAAAGGATTAAGAATTTCGTCTTTGCGATCGCCGTTAAATTCTGGTTCATGGTTAACAACCATGAGATCGGTATAGGTTCCACAATTATATTCAGGAATCCACAACCGCAGATCGCTGTTATACAGACGAAAATCCCTATCTCTCAATAAAAATCCCAAAAAAACCGAGATATTGATCGCAATTGCGCTGTGGGTTGCGGTTCCTCCAGGCATGAGAATCATTTCTCCATGGCAATATTCATAACGTTCCTGAGAATTTTCAGCGATCGCCCGATATGCTTCCAAAGTGACAGGGGTTTTGGTGACTGTCGCAATAGTTGGTTTTTCTTGAGCGATAATCATCTTTGTCTTTCTCCGATATTCTATTAATTAATTTTATGGTTATTTTTTAGGGATTGTGGGGAAGCGATCGCTTTTTATCCAAACAGAATAGAAAGAGCGATCGCAGTTTTTCTGAGGTGAGAGAGAAAAATTTTTTAAGAGCAAACTATCGTTAATTTGATTGTATGTATTATAATTTAGTCGTTAAATTTAAACAAAATACTATACTGTCCTCATCGAGGTTATTGTTGATGAAATCAGAGTATGATCTCGCTAATATGAAAAGTCGTCCTAATCCTTTTGCTCAACAACTCAAGCGGCAGGTCACTTTACCTTTAAGGATTGATGTCATTGATTTCTTTGAAAAAAAAGCAAAAGAAAAAGGAATTTCTTATCAGGAATTAATTGATTTATATCTTCAGGATTGTGTGACAAACGACCGAGAAATTTCTTTTTAGCGATCGCTTTTTATCAAAATAGAATAGAAAGAGCGATCGCCTTGTGAGCATCAGTTAATAAAACAATAAAGTTCGGGGTCAGGTGCTTAGGTTTGCTAATTGTTCCTGAATATTAGCTTGAGTAGAGAGTTTTTCGGATTTTTCCCATAGAGCGTTAAAGATACTTTTATCTGTCTCGACAACTCTTGTTTGATAGGAAATATAACCTGTTTCTGTTTGACGATTCATAGTTCTTCTCGCTGTAAAAGAATTTCTTGGAACAGATAAGTTTTCGCTAATCAATAGGTTGGTATCATCCCAACGATAGCCTTCAACATCTTTGGCTTTTTCCTGACAAATCCAAGCAACTTCTATGCCAGAGTTAAGTTGTTCCTGAATCACCTGTAAATGCTTTGGATTCCGAGCTTCAGGAAGAATAAAGACTCGTTGAATAGAAATCCCTCTTTTTATTAGTTCTTGGTTCACTTCCCAGAATTTTTGACCAAGGGGATTATCCCACCAGATGCAATCTGTCATGGAGTGAACAGCCAAGATTCGAGATTGACTTTTAGGATCAATGTGTTTGAGTAGTTGAGCAACCTTTTCTAAACGGGATTCGCCGCTAATTTCAATGTTAATTTCAGGCATAATTGTGTTAGTCAAAATTGTGCCATCAAGGAGGGTTAGATTATTTTCATCTAATTTAACATCGGTCAAGTTAGCTCCCGTTAAATTAGCTTTGCTCAAATTGGCATGACTTAAATCGGCTCCTGTTAAATCAGCATTAGTTAAATTAACCTCCGAAAGATTAGCCTGACTGAAGTTACATCCCATCAATTTTGCGTCAAAAAGATTGGCCTCACTATCCATTAAATTAACTTGGCTGAAATTCAGTCCCCAAAAATCTCGTTCGCCAATTTTGTGCAAATGTGTCAATTCTTTTGTGCTATGAATATCGGGGTGATATTCCTTGGGTGCATAAACGGCAATCATCGCTTTGACGTAGGCGAAAAAATAAGCCTTGATAATATTTTCATGGGTGTAGATGGTAATAACTTCTTTACCATCATACTCAACCACCGCCTTGACAGTTACTTCTCCTTCTTGACCCGGTGTCAAGTTGGCTAAATAGATAGATTTAAGGGTATGTTTAACCTCAACTAAATGAGCTAGAGCCTCATTAAAAGCAGTACAAAGTGCATCTACTGAACCTTTTTTAAAGGCCGATTCAGTGTAACGCTCTTGGGTTTTTGTATTACATAGAATAACTGTCGCAGCAGTTAAATTGTTGTTAGCACAAAGAATTTCAAAGTTCTCAATTTTCCAGCCTTGAAAAAGCAAAAGATTATCTTCAAAGAATAAGTTTTGTTGAGGCTCGTTTTCTAAAAGCTGATTGAGTTTTACTTTTTCATTTTCCATTGCCGCTTTACCGAGATTTTTGAGAGTTCTTTCGATAGATGCCGGCGAGGTATCTTTCCCTAAAGACTGTAAGAATAAGGCAGGAGAACCCACAAAAGGATATCCACTGGCAATGAATTCTCGATCTCTGATGGTGATAATACCTGCTATATACTTTATGGCAATCTCAACTTGAATGGCCGTTTTTAAATTAACGTTGGGATATTTTTCTAGGTCAATTTCTTTCAAGTTAACTTGACCGACGTTAATCTTACTCAGAAGTTCAATGATCAAACGATTGGCATATTCTTGAGATTTCAGATTTTTGATATTATGCCAAATTTTGATTAATCCCATTTCGCCAATGTAAGGATTAATTTTTCCCTCTAAAACAAGTCCCATAACCCTAGTAGCTTCCCTGTTAAGAGTCGTCTGATTTCGTAATAAAAACTCTTCAATCAGATCAGCATCAATTAGGACTTTTGGAGCTTGAGAATTGTTATCTTTTGATTGGAATACCTCCAAGTTATCAAGAAAAAAATCAATATTTATACTAGGATGATTAGTCACTTTACGCAAACTAAGCTTGATTTAGTACTGCACAAAATCATCAGATTCGCTTTCGAGATTATTTCTCAAATCCCAAAGTTTTTTAATAACTTGAGGCTCAGGATATTCTCCCAATTTCCTTATGATTTCAGCACGGCGATCGCTATCCTGTTCATTGTCTAGTTGAGCTAACAACCTATTAATAATGTCAGCATGGGGACTGGCCGATGTTGTTACCTCGCACAATAACTCTGTGTTTTCCATTTTTAAATCAATCTCCTTGATTGGTAGTTTTCTGATCAACAAGAATTGGGTCTAAAGCAGAAGGCTGCTCTAATTGAGAATTTTCAGCGTAGCGTGTTGGCAAAACTTTCACTGATTCATCGTCATTAATGTCAACAAAATAGCCCTTTTTAAAGAGAATCCTTCTTAGAGAAGTAATTCCCACACGCTCACTGTCATCTAAATCAAGGTAAAGTTTAAGATAGGATCCTAGATTTTTGTTGAAATCTGTGTTGAGATTTTTGCCGCTGCTATGATTGAACATTTCAGCCAAATCATCGGCGGAATAAAGTCCTGTAGCCGCCCGATAAAATATCTCCTTATATTTATCAGATAGGGGTTCGATTTCTTTCAATAAAGCTTCTAGCTTGGGTATATCCAAACCACAGTCTCTTGCCAGATTTTGGGCATCATACAGTGATGGGGGCATTGACGAGAGCGTCTTCATGGCTGTATTACAGTTTCTTGCCTGCCTTTCGGCATCGGATAGGTTTTGGGGCATTTCGGATAGGTTTTGGGGCATTGACGAGAGCGTCTTCATGGCTGTATTTTCGAGCTAGTTAGCATATTTTGAAATGGAGTACCAACAATTATTGGTTGAATTCTCTTTTGTCTCATGTAATCCTAGTAGCAACATAACTTTCTGGTTGTTGTTGTAATCCACTTTGAAAAAGTATCGGTAACTACAAATACAGCTATGTTGATTACCTTAAGATCGAGGATCCCCCTAACCGAACGAGAATCCCCCTAACCGAACGAGATAGAGTGATAGGGCAAAAAAGCTGGATCGAGTGTTGGCGCACTGCCCAGCCTGAATTAAATAAACGTTCTACCTACCGCTTCTTCCCGTCTTGATTATCTCCACCCTGACGTTTTGCTAGTTCGTTGATGGTGTAGATAAAAACGTAGTCATAGGGATGAATCTTCCCGACAGCTACGCCGTAAGCAAGGGAGCTTAGGAGCATGACAGTGAGTAAGTTCTTCATTGATTGACCTCCTGGCTTCTTGAGTCCACTTACTAAGGTTTTTAAGTCTCCTGGTGGGCTAATTGAGAGGGTTAATCCCGATGATGCGAAGCTAGGAGAGGGCCAGTATCCTCGCGGGTGCTGGCTCTTTACTCATCATTATCATCCCCGCATCTTAGCCCATGAGGGTAGATTGAGTAAAGCTAAAATGTTAAGGATTCATGACACGATGAGCGAAACACTGCTAGGCAAAAACAAAGATCCTGATCAAATCAACTGCCACCCTAGCCATGAAAACACTTAGCCACAAAACAGAAGATTTGAGTATAGCCGATGTCTCATCCGATTACCCCGATCAATGGGTGGTCTTAGAGATCACTGGTCGCGACAAATATGGCTGGCCAGAGAAAGGTAAGGTTATTGGGTATTCAGACGATAAACATAAGCTTATACAAGAAACTAAACATTTGAAGGGAGACTTGTATTTGTTTTATACAGGTCTTGTTGACGGTGGTAGGGTTGCTTAAAAATGTTAGAATCTATACAAAAAACACAATCTCCTTTAGCTTTAGCCCCTCCGTTGGCAGCTGCTATTAAACGAGGCGAAGAAGCGAAGAAGCGGTTCCTATCTAAGCAAGGCGGAACCTTAACCAGCGCTGAGATTTGTAGTGTTTTAGCCTGTAGTTCTTTGGAATTAGAAACTATGAGGCTCAATCATCAGGTCTTAGGTTTATCTGTCAACGAAGAATTAGTTTATCCTGCTTGGCAATTTATTGATGGCAAAGTTTTGTCTGGTTTAGACCAAGTGTTAGCCGTCCTAAAAGAAGACGGTGCTTGGACACAAATGCTCTTTCTGCTCACGGGTGATATTCGTTTAGACGGAGCAACCCCGCTAGAAAAACTCCAAAAGGGAGAAATCGAGCCAGTGGTTTTGGCCGCTAAGTGCTACGGGAGTCATAGCGCGGTGTAATGGGTTTGCCTCCTTCTGTTTGTGGGTTAGTACGTTTGAGAATTAGTTCACCAATTTTATCTTGAATGTCGGGGTGAAGACCGTTCGGCTGAGCTCACGGCCGAAGCCCTCGCTTTTAGCGACGGGATGAAACCCCGACCAGTATAAAACAGCACTTCGACAAGCTCAGTGACACGAAGCACGACATTTCGACACATTTCGACAGGCTCAATGTAAAGGCTCAATGTAAAAGCTCAGTGTTTACAAAATCTTGACAATTTGTGCTATACAAGTTAGAATAAAATAAGTTGTTTGAGGTCGATAAACAATGATTGTCTTAGAAATGAAAGCCGTGGTCAAACCAAGTCAGTGTTCTGCCATTGATGAAGCTATTCGTACAGTACAATTCATCCGTAATAAGGCTTTAAGGCTTTGGATGGATGCCAAGAGAGAAGACAAAATCGATAAATATTCTCTCAATAAATATTGTGCGGTTCTTGCCAAACAGTTCAAGTTTGTCGATACTCTAAATTCTACGGCCAGACAAGCATCGGCCGAACGAGCTTGGTCAGCTATTGCCCGTTTCTATGATAATTGTCAGAAAAAGGTTAAAGGAAAAAAAGGTTATCCTAAATTTCAGAAAAATAATCGTTCTGTGGAATATAAAAACTCTGGATGGAAACTATCGGAGGATAGAAAGAAAATAACTTTCACAGATAAGAAAAATATTGGCACGGTTAAACTGAAAGGAACCAGAGACTTAAACTTTTGCCCTCTAGACCAAATTAAACGAGTTAGGATTGTTAAACGAGCGGATGGTTATTATGTCCAATTCTGTCTAAGTGTTGATATTCGGGAATATGCTAAACCCCTAGAACCAACAAAGAAATGTGTGGGATTGGATGTAGGTTTAAAAGTTTTCTACGCTAACAGTGATGGGGAAACGGTAGAGATACCGCAATACTATCGCAAGGCAGAAAAAAGATTAAATCGACTGAATCGGAAGAAATCTAAAAAGTTTAGAAAAGGTCAACCCCAATCAAACAACTACCAAAAAGCTAGAAAGAGATATGCTAGAAAGCATTTAAGAGTAAGTAGGCAACGTAAAGGCTTTGTCGAAAAAGAGGCATTGCGCGTCATTAAATCTAACGATTTCATCGCCTACGAAAACTTAAATATTCAAGGCATGGTAAAAAACTCTAAACTAGCTAAATCTATTAATGATGTGGCTTGGTCAACTTTTCGGCAATGGTTAGAATATTTTGGTTTTAAATATGGTAAGGCTACGGTAGCAGTAGCCCCCCATAACACGAGTCAAAATTGTTCTAATTGTGGTCAAAAAGTACCTAAATCTCTATCTACGAGAACCCATGTTTGTCCCCATTGTGGCTATGTAGAAGATAGAGATATTAACGCCGCTATCAACATTCTCAAAAAGGGACTAAGTACGGTAGGGCATACCGAAACTAATACGCTTGGGGAGAGATTCCCTCTGGTTTGGTTGGATACGTCCTGCCAGACTAAGGAAACTCAGTGAACCAAGAATCCCTCGCTTTTAGCGATGGGAGTGTCAATTAGTTCCCTTTGCTGATAATGTCCAACCGATTGCAGAACCGATTTTAATTCGCGGAAAGGAAGATATAGACGCGGTTTTAAAAGCGATTCCTTGGCAATCTAGCCAAAGTGCTAAA
The DNA here is from genome assembly GCF_048564745.1 of Microcystis sp. Lineage (NCBI taxonomy): Bacteria > Bacillati > Cyanobacteriota > Cyanophyceae > Chroococcales > Microcystaceae > Microcystis > Microcystis sp. The sequence continues at coordinate 10,287 of NZ_JBLZRT010000012.1, read as the reverse complement.
AATACCGATATTCAGCGAGCAGAATGGCACGTTTATCCCCGACTGGCACGCTTAAATCAGTGTCGTTTAACTGCCAATCAAGCTATCAAACCCCAGTCGGTAGTTTGGATTTCGGATTAGGTGGTACTGATCGAGATGTGTTAATGAGAATTCGTCGCTTTATTATTGATAAATACGGGAAGTTATCTAAAATATTTGAGCTTGTTAGCTTACATTAATTGTATTCTAATTTTCCTTTGTGTTTCAGTTGCCACATCCCACTGCTACCAACCGGGGTAACTTGTGCAGGTGAAATTAAGGTAAATTTACTGGTGTTGCCGCTTTTATAGCCATCAAATAAAGCAGATACTGTAAACTTTTGAGAAGCGGCAATAGCGTGCTGTTTCGGAAAGAGTAAGTAATCGTTTACTACTGATACGATATAAAATCCATCAGGGGACATATTAGATGTCAAAACCACAGGCTTACTAGAATTATTCCGTCTTTCTGCTCCTTTATCTTCATCCTCGACCACTTCTCCCTGTCTTTGCACCCCATGAATATTAAGGATAGCATCTGGAGACTGATTATAGGAATTGATTATGTTTTGCCATTGCCAGGGAATATCTACTGTCTCAATTGCCTCTTTTTTAAGCAGCTTTATTAGTCGATCAATTTCTGTTTTAAGTTTTTGAATCTCCTCGACATTTTCATTAGCTTTTAACGCTAAATTTTCTTTATCTTGCTGTAACTGGTTTACCTGACTATTTAGAGTTGTAGCTTTTTCTTCTAGTTGTACTTTTTCATTGTTTACTATGTTCAATAGTCTTTCTAGGTTTTGATAAGAACTAGAAAGTCCCTGATTTTCCTTACGCAACTGTTCCACTTCTCCTGAACTCAACTGCTCGATTTGCTGACGTTGTTCTGCTAAGTTCTGCAATAGTCGATTACGTTCGTTCTGTAGCTCTCTAATTCTTGTCAAATGACGTTCTTTTTGATCCTCATATTCTTTAATTTTAATATCTAATTGATCAACTTTTTCTTTATGTTGAGATATACTCCCACCCTCTTTACCTATACTTAAACTACCAACTATTGCTTGAATATTACTAACTTTATCGCTTAAATCTTTCAGTGTATTTTGCTTAGTTTCATCTAGGGAAGTCGATTTTACATCAGTGATTATCTCTTTTTTAATAGATTGAAGTTGTGCCTCTAGCCAATTTTGAAAATAAACTGCTTTTGTATCTTCCTCCTGCTTATCGTTATCACTTTCAACAAGAATCGATTGTGATATAATTATTTTCTCATATAGTCCATTGAATTGTTTCCTAACGTTTTCTAGGCTTTTTTCTATTTCTTTTACTTCTGAACTACTAAGTGGTTTTTTATTAAATGGTAGAATTTGTAGCCAAGAAACTTTTTCTTGCAAACCTTCAATTACGCTTTTGATTTTTGGCAATTCTACTAAAATTTTTTGCTGTTCATCAGATGAATCTGTCGGTTTCTTAGTTTTATAAGTGATAAGAACGCCAGTCATTCTGCTCCATAAAAAAATAAAACTAATGGGAACAGAAAGTAACGCAAGAGTATTGAATAATGGCCATACCCAATTATTACGATTAATATCCTTCTTAAGTTGTTCTAATTGAGTTTTTAAATCATCTGTAGTTAAAGTAGGTTGCTCTGATGAATTATCAATTTTTAAAGTTGCGAGAGGTTGGGTTACATTTAGAATTTGCTTTAATAGCTCTTTAGTCGCAATTCGTTGGTTGTCGCCATCTTGACCTGGATCAGTGCTATCAACTGTTTGCGTATAGAATCCTAAATTCTGTAATTTTATTTGTGCTTGTCTATGTTGTTTACTTGCTAAATCTTCTAGAATTTTTCGCTGTTGAGAAGTTCCTTCTAGGATAGGTTCAATCTTTGAATCAATATTATTAAAACTGATTTTCGTTTTAATATCATCAGATAAACTATCTTTAAATGTCTTGTAAGCAGTAGCAAGTTCATCAACAATTTTTTTTGCTTTAGCATAATCTACAGGATTTTCTACTTTTGCTTCATTTTCTGTAACTTGAATATTTGCAACAAAAGTATTCAGAGCCTCGCGTTTTTCTCGCAGTGCCTTTAAATTGTTAATAGCGGCAGTCTGTTGATCGTCTGCAACTGTTGTTGATTGCCCCATTGAACTTCCTGTCGCTGATGAAGAAGAAGAGTGTTGTGCTTGATGCCCAGAAAGATTACAACCACTTAACAACCCCGCAGATAATCCCGTTGCTAAATAAAGTATCAGAAATGTTTTTCTAACCCTCATCGTTCCTTTCCTCCTATAGTCTGCTATTTAATTCTTTTAATAAGGCTTTTAACCCTAAGATAAAGGGAGGTTCAACCCTGACATCCTCTGAGTTACGACCTTCTAAATTCGTTAAATTGGATTCTACCGAACGCTTAACCTTTGTCCAGAGACTATTGCGCCATTGCTCATCGTCATACTGTCTGAGCGGTTTAATACTGGTGATTTTTAACTCCTTAAAAGCTTGTTGAAAATCCTCTAGAAATTTCTGAAGATTGGCTAATCCTACCTCCTCATCATCTGATCCAACCAGCTTAAAGCTTTCAATTTTTTGAAATTGAGTTAAATCAAGGCGATCTTGCCAGCCAAAAGCCACCCCATTCACCTCACAATCTTCTCCTGCGAAAATCACTTCATCATCATCTTGTAATCCCGTTAAACGAGTCACATTTTGATCTAAAACTAAGCCACAAGCGACTTCTGCTTTCGGTTTAGAACTGAGGACAGTGGGTTCTTTTTTGTTCTCAAATCCTGATGCTTTACTGAGCAATCGGCTAAAAAGAAGAGAAGTTTCACAATCTGGACTAAATCTTCCACTTAAATCCAACCAATTAAGAATCCGAGAGCCATTTCCCCCAATATAGACTGGCGTATTCAGCTTACGAGTGTATTTTTCCTCAATGTCTAAAGCACGCAATACAAGACCGATATAGTAATACACACCTGAAATCCCTAGTGTAGAAAGTTGTACAATCGTTTGCAGATCAGTATCGTCGTCCATCAGCGTTCGATTGCGTTCTAACCACTTGCTTCCTTCGGCCGCCAATAAGCCATCAAGTTTCACGAAAAAGGGTTCATCCCGCAAACTACTGCTTAAATCACTTAAATCTGTATTAAATTGCTGATTAAGAAAATCAGGTCGGTTTTTCCAAAATTGGGAAAAGAGGAGTCTTCCTGCTATCTGTACCGAACATTGATGAATCAAACGATTACCAACCCAGATAGAAATATCGGACGTTCCCCCTCCCATATCAATGCAGGTGGTATAAAGGAGGTCTTTTCCTTCTTCATCGGCAAAATAATGGGCTAATGCTAAACTTTCTGCACGATAGGGGTTGCCTCTGTCTAACCATTTATGGTCAATTCCCGTCGTTTTGCCTAAATCCTCGATAATTCGTTGCCACGTCACTTTATAGAGATTTTTGTCACTGCGAGAAAAGGCCGAGGGATAGGAAATAGACCAGTTGATCTTTTTGACATGATTTTTCGCCGCTTCAGCCGTAATTAAAAGAGCTAAATGCTTTAGAAAGGTGCGAGTATAGGCAATATTCTGAGGGTGCCATTTAAGATCGGTTTTAATATCATCTTGAGTGGGGTCAAACGCTCTGACATCTTCCAGAATATAGAACCGTCCATCTAGTACAGGTCTTTCCTCTTCTTTACTCCCTCTAATGGTCAGAACGGATGAAAGGGGAAATTTTTCAGCTTCACCCGACATGAAGTAGTCATACAAAATGCTGAAACGCTCAATCTGAGTAGCTTGAGTGATTTGAAGATGCAGCGGCGTTAAGGTGACACCTTCGCGCACATTATTAATGTGATAATAGACATTGGTGAAAGATGTACCAAAATCAACGCCCACTGTCCATGTTTTATTGGGATTTTGATCCCCCACTTTAGGAGGTGTTTTCAACAAAATTAACCCTTGAGAAATCCCTGTTTCATCCTGACAAAGAATATAATCGGGAAAACTATCTAAACGAGTAATTTGGAAGTCTTTAAGATCAAGGGGATGAATTTCTCTTGCTTCAGGAAAAACGGCTCGAAAGATTTTATTTTGTTTAGTCGCTTCGGTGCGGTTGTCGAAATATAGCGCATAATACGCTTTCCAGTTCGGGGCTTTAAAATTCGGCCAAATTTCTAAGAATGGTTTCGCTGTAATTGCATTGTTAACTTCAATAGGATACTCTCTGTGAATGGTAAAGTCTCCCCCAGATAAGGGTAAAGTTAAAGATACTCTGACGGCTGATTGGTTGCCAATGGTCGTCGGATTAAAAGCAAGACGCTTAATGAGTTCTTCTGAGCTAAAATAATTAAGCACTTCAGATTCTAGCGGTAATAAAGGGGTTAAATGACGTTCTTGTTCATCAACCGTATAAGTGATCTCCCTTGTGTCTTCAGGGAGTAATGCCCCTGGTAAGTTTCCCTCTCCTTCCAAATAGAAAAAGGTTTTTGTAAAGATGTCATCTTCTGTGAGAAACTTGACTTTTCCTTTATATTGTTTGGTAAACTCGGCTTTATCAAAAATAGCGGCACTGACCGTATCATAGATCCAAATATCAACAGATTGTTTGGTTGGCCATTGTTTTTTCAATTGCTCAAGGTCTGGAATGAAAATAACCTCTTCATTCATTGACTTCCCTAAAGCTAAAATACTCACACTGGAAGGATTTCTTTTCGCTTGAATTGGAATATTGAGAGCATCTAAATCCCCTAAAGTAAGCGGTACTCCAAAATAGGCAACATTTCTACTAGGTCTAAAAGTTTGCCCTCTAGGATCAATCGTTAGCTCCTGTGCCAGTTCATTTTTATATTCATTCAAAAGTTCTTTAAGTTTGGCAGAATCTACCCCCCTTTGACTGTCAAGCTGAGTTTTTAAGTTATCTAACCACAACCATAATTGAATTTTGTCATCTTCTGTTAAATATTCACTGGAGTCCAAGGGGGAATGTAAGCGTCCATCTGCATACCAAGGAATACCTTCCCAGTTCCCCTCTTCGGCAGGACAGACTAACGTTGCGGGAGAAGTCATGCCCACAGACTGTCCATTCAGCAGAAAAACATAGATTTTGTGCCAAGGATTACGATTTTCCCCCCTAATTCTTTCCGTTGACTGATAAACCGTTCTTTGACTGGAAGGTGATAGAGCGATTAATGCTTTGATCAAAGCATCGGCTTGGAGCGTATCTAAATCTAGTAGTTGGGCTTGTAGTTTAAGCCGTTTCACCTCTGCTAGGGCGATCGCCGCTAACATCCCCTTCCATTGGGCTTTAATGGCACTATGAAGCGGATATTCTTGATCCCGTAACACCATATCCACAAGTAACGGTCTTGCCCACATATCGGGAATTGAACTAATACTTTGAGTATTAGTCCCAATCTCGGGGCGGGTTAAACTATCTGCAACCTCTGTATAAGCGATTCCTGCTTGGGGTTGCCATTTTCCCGCTTCTCCTGGTTTGACACGCGCTTGTGATTTCAAGGGGGGTAAAAAAGAGCTACTCATTGAATCCATCTCCTCTTAATGCTTTTAAATACTTTTTTCCGATAAAACCTTATACAGAGCTTTAGCCAGTCCCGTTGTCCCGTTGTCAATTCCTTGTAAGTCCTTCTTGCTTAAATCTCTAATACGAATGTTAATTTCTTTATCCAGACCTTTCTCTACTAGATCGGGAAAGTTGGAACGGTCTATGATCAAATTGCCTTGATTGTAAAAAGCTGTAACATTAAACCATCTTAAACCGATACCATTGGCATGAAGAATTCCCAGCCATTTGAGATAAGCTTCACACCAGACTTTAATCGCATTAATTCGATCCCATTCGCCCGATTTTTTAATGCTTTCCCGATCATAAAATTTAAGTGCAAAGTCAACCTCACCTAATTTGGTTTTAGCGTGTTCTAATCCTGGAACAATTCTCGATAACCAAATATAGGCAAATCGGACGGCATTAGTTAACTTTCGACGAACTTCATCCTTATCAGGTACATCCTCCCAACTGATCTCATTATCTTTGTTACGACTCAGCAAAATAACCTGTCTTTCATTAGGTTTTGAGGTAAAAATAAAATCTCTTAGGGCTAAACCTGCATATAATTCCAAAACGTGAGGATCATTTCTCTGGTCACTTCCCCCTTTACTAAACTTCTCTACATTAGTCATGGTAGGCATTCCCAACAGATAAATAGTATCAAACTTCAAATCTTGTGTCCCATAATATCTTAGGGCGGCCTCTGTTTTCAGAATAAATTCCTCAGAACGAGCAAAAACGGCTTCTTTATCTTCCTTAGAGGGAAAGCGAAAATAAGGCAACATTAATAAGCCACCCAATTTTACTTTTTTGAGGAGATTTCCTGTCTCTCGATTATCCAATTCTTTAGCAATTAGACGACCCAATGTAGGAAATCCCGATGCACCTGTTCCCCCAAAAATTGAGCCACAAAGAAAAACTTGCGGAGGGTTATTTGCTTCTGTTTTAAGATCGCTATCAATCTTGCCGATCAATTCCTTCCAACTCTCATTAGTGGCCACATTTTGCCGAAGTTGAGTCATAATCGCTGAACCAATAGCGGGTCGGCCTAGAAACCCATCTTTTAACAAGACATCTCGCTCTTTTTCAGTGTAAAGAACATCGAATAAATGACGAATAACTTCCCTGTTTCCATTGTAGTTATCGTATTTAAAGACATCTCTTAAACGAAATTCATCTGCTTTTTGAAAGGGAGTCCACAACCCTAAAAATTCGAGTTTTGTCTGCATCCACCAATTAAGAGTGGGATTAATTCCTTGATCGATATTTTTAGTACAATTTTGGTAGGTCGCAATCGCACCATCGGCCTCTTTAAGATTGCCATTACCTTTGTCAGGATCAACAAAGAGAATTTCTATTTTTGGAATACGCTCACCTTGAGTGTAAATACCCGCTGCTGCTAGATGACATACGGCTTCAACAATTTTTGTCCCTGTTCCACCAATGGCAATAACGTAAACTGACATAACGTTTTAATAACCTCTAAACTAATTTCTAACGAGAACGAGGAAACAAACTAAATAGGGGAACAACACGACGCATATTTGGAGGGGTACTAAAGGCGGTAGATAGCCAGTAACTGGAACACATTCCTAATAGTAAAATCAAGCTAAAAAAAACCAAAGTTATGGTTTCTAGATTATTGTTACCATCCTTTCCCCAGATAAACAAAGAAATAATGAAACTCAAAAAGGGTAAGACAAACAACAGCAACCAAAAAAATTGAGCTTGGCTGAATTCTTTCTCGGTAAACGTTCGCCACCACTTAAGAGATATTAGATACCAGATAACAGCAAACGCACTAGAAGTCGCCCACACAACGAGAACGGCAGGATCATAATTACTTTGTATCCAATTGCTGGTATAGGTGGGAATGATGCCATTGCCAAATAGCAGCCGACCGATTACCATTATCATCGCACCGATAATGATGCCAGCCGCAAGACCTGTAATTTCTGGTAGAATCGAATTCTGCTCATTCATTACTGTAATAACTGGGATTAATGAGTCTAAGAAAAAATCGGGATAAATAAAATGATCTAAACCCGCCGCTTTGATGTTATCCTAGCAAGGGAAAGATTTTTTGTCCACAATAATTAAATTTACTTAATAATTTTTTTACTTTTTCGCAACAATTCTTTACATTCATGAAAAAACTTGTCTTGCCTGTCCTTCTAATTTTACTTGGAACAGTCCTAGTCGGTTGTCCTAGTCCTAAGCCTGAAAATTGGTCATGCCCTGAGCTATCAACTCCGACTGTCACTGCCAAAATATCATCAAATCCTGACAAACCAGAAAAAATCATCATTCAAATTGATGGTACGCCGTCTATGAAAGGGTTTGTCAGCGATCGCAACAGTCGCTACATTAGAACCCTAAGATTATTAAGAAGTGCGACAAATACAGCTTTTCCCGTCACGCCATCTCCTACCTTTTATGTTTTTGGGACTCAGCGACTCAAGGAGCCGATCAATCATCAATCAGCTGAAACTGCCTGGTTTTATAGTGGGGGAAGACCTGAATTAAGAGATGCGGCCACTCATAAAATTATCGCACCCCAAAAGACTGATCCGCCCAATTCTCTCTATGTAATTGTCACAGATTTATATCAAGAAAAAGCTCAATGGGAAGACTTAGTAGCACAACTCAAAGATCATTATCTCCTGAAGGATGACGCCGTCGGTATTATCGCAGTCAAAAGTGAATTTTTGGGGGATATTTATGATGTCGGATTAGATAATATTCGTTATCCCAGTGTTAAAACAAATCATCCCTTTTATATCTTAGTGTTAGGTCGCTATTCTCAGGTTAAACAATATTTCGATAAAATCAAATCGGAAAGTCAAAATACAGGACTTGATTTTCCTGCTGAAAATTTTGTTATTTTCTCCACTAAAATTTTTGAAAAACCTGCTTTACTGCAAATTAATGACAATGAACAACCTACCCCTTCATCTTCTTCCCCGACATCAGATAATCCTCAGAAATCAGGAATTAGACGAGTACAAGTAATTAATGATGGTAGAATAGTGATCAAAAACGTGGAGAATCCTCAAAATGTAGAACGACTTATTATTCCTAGTCAAACGAGCAATGATAGTCCAAAAGAGACTTCTTTAAAATATAGACTCAACTATAATCCTCTGCCCTATACTTTGCCCCTAGGGAATTCTGCTAGTTATCAACTCAATGGTAATAGTGACTTTAATAACAACAAAGAAAAATTTGAAAGATTAGATCCCCAAAGTTCACTGATTCCCCTTCAACTAACGAATTGGCAATCTACGAATAATCAATTAGAATTTAATGCTTTAATAAATCTTGACAATAATCCTCAAGGAATTGGCGTTTATCGCTTAATTTTTGATGTGTTTCCCGAAAAAATTTCTGGCTCATCAAGACCATATCAAGCCCCGTCTTGGTGGAAAGATTGGAGTTTTGGCGAAAACGAAATTTTTGCAGGAGATAGAACTTACAATTTACAACCCTTTTTATATAATCTAGGAGATACGACTTTTAGAATTATTGAAAATAAGCCAAATGTTGCTCTTGGCCGTCTTTGCTTTATTATCCACAAAAAGTAGGGGTTTGTCAATCAATCAAAACACGGGAGCATCGAGAGCATCCCATTTATGCAAAAATATAAGAGAGAACACCAAAAATAAGTGATTAAATTTATTCAATAGGACAAGCAGACATAACGAATTTATCTTCATTATCGCCTCTAAGAAGGAATTAAGGAAGAGATTTAGACAATTTATTCAACTGTAAGCGATTAAATAGCCAGTTGACCATTAGACACCTCCATAATATTATTTTAAGACTGAAAATGTTTCCAGCAAAGGAGTTGGGCTAAATAAAAATTATTTTATTTGCCCCATAGTTTTTTTATAAAATTAAATTAGCAATGAAAGACATACATTTCAGTCGTTGCACTATTTTGTTAGTACACAGCATAAAAGCAAGCTTTGATTGGTTTGTCACTCTTGGAGATATCTACTGATTAGGTATCTCGAATAAGCAAATCGAAAACTTCAAAAACTGCAAACAGCAACCCCGATAGTTATCGATGAAAAATCAGGAAAATTCAAATTTCAGTCAGGAAGTGCTGAATTAAACCCCGCTTTAAAAACCTATATTCGTCAGCGCATTATTCCCGCTATCGAAACCATTACCAAAGACAGAGAAATCGACTTTATTCAAGTAATTGGACACACGGACGGACAGGGAATACAAAAGACAAGTAATCTCGATAAAAATATCGAATCGGTTGCCAGCAGAAAACAATCTGTTAAAATGCTCGTACCCGGTTCTAACACTGATTTAGGATTAATGCGCGCTTTAGCAGTAGTGCAAGAAATCGAAAGCACAGGTAAACTCAAAAACGTCAAATTTCGAGCTTTTTCCGCAGGACAGTTATACCTCCCATCGGGTAAATTAGCTGCGGTTAATCGTGACGCAGATGCAAGCAGACGCAGGATTGAAATCCGTTTTATTCCCCCCGGTAGAAAACAATGATTTATTCTATTTCTTCCACGGAATAATTAACCGTTTCTAGGGTGACATCCTCGTATAAATCCCGAAAAGATGCCGTCAGATTAATACTCTGCAAACTAAAACTTTCTTGCTGATAGGTTTGCAGAATCCATAAACCCTGTTCACCCCGTCGAAAAGTTTCCACTCGTTGGTGTTTACTATTCA